>NZ_JBEYZW010000009.1:0-138843 GCF_040646215.1 Streptomyces sp. NPDC046215
CATCATTAATGAGGGCGCGCGCGGCCCTCCCCCCTGCAGCGACCCGATGAGGGTTTGTAAGTCCACGCGCCCCGTCCGCCCGAAGACACCGCGCGCGGCGCGATCCGGGAGAAGGGCGGGACCGGGGCTCCTCCCACCACCCACGGAGCTTCCCCCCGCATGTTCTCCAGCCCCCTCCTCCTCGCCTTCCCCTTCTTCCTCCTCCTCTGCTTCCTCCTCTACTGGGCCGGCGCCCGCCACGCCTACACCCGCCGGCCGGAAGCCGAGAACGGCGACCCCGGCGCCTTCGACTGGCACTTCTTCGTCCCCTGCCGGGACGAGGAGGCCGTCGTCGGCACGACCGTGGGCCGGCTGCGCGCCGACCACCCCGCCGCCCACGTGTGGGTCATCGACGACGACAGCGACGACCGCACCGGCGCCATCGTCGCCGAGCTCGCCGAGACCGACCGCCGCGTCCACCTCGTGCGCCGGCACCGCCCCGACGCCCGGACCGGCAAGGGCTCGGCCCTCAACGCCGCGTACGACGAGCTGAACCAGTTCCTGTCGCCGGACACCGACCGCGAGCAGGTCGTCGTGTGCGTCATCGACGCCGACGGCCAGCTCGACCCGCAGGCCCTGGCCCGGGTCAGCGGCCCCGGCGGCTTCGGCGACCCCGAGATCGGCGGCGTGCAGGTCAGCGTCCGGATGCGCAACACCGACGACGCGCGCCCGCTCGCCGGCCGCGGCCCGGTCCGCAACGCCTTCGCCCGGCTGCTCGTGCGCATGCAGGACATGGAGTTCTCCGTCTCCAACGCCGGCATGCAGCTGCTGCGCGGCCGCACCGGCTCCGTCGGCCTGGGCGGCAACGGCCAGTTCACCCGCCTCGCCTCCCTGGACCGCATCGCGGCCGCCGAGCGCCGCCCCTGGCAGCGCGGCGCGCTCCTGGAGGACTACGAGCTGGGCCTGCACATGATCCTCAACGGGGACCGGATAGCCCACATAGCCGACACCTGGGTCTCCCAGGAGGGCCTGCCGCACGGCCGCCGCTTCCTCACCCAGCGCACCCGCTGGGCGCAGGGCAACCTCCAGTGCGTGCGGTACGCGCCGCGCATCGTCTCCTCCCGCCACTACGGCGGCAAGGGCGTCCTGGAGACGCTCTACACCTTCCTGCAGCCCGTCGCCCACCTGGTGACGCTCGCCCTGTGCGCGGTGATGTTCGCCCTCCTCGGCCTGACCGCTGCCGAGGACGGCCCGGGCGAGGCGTTCGGCGGCGTGCTGTCGCTGTGGCCGCTGATGCTGGGCCTGGCCGTCGTCTCGGTGCTGCCGTTCGTCCTGTGGGGCCCCATCTACCGCCGGGACCGCGCCCCCGGCCGGTCGCTGCTCGTCTCCCTGCTGTGGGGGCTGGCGCTGTGGGTGTACGCGTACCACCTCTTCCCGGCGTCCGCGCGCGGCTTCGCGCGCATGCTGCGGGGCCGCAACGGCTGGGCCAAGACGCGGCGCAACGCCGAGCAGGCGGGCGTCGGTCCGGTCGCCGTGGAGAGCTGAGCCTTCCCACCGCCTGGCCGGAAACAAACCATGAAGTAGGTCACATCTCCGGCCCCCTGGGCAACTTCCGCCCCGCTTCCGCGATCTGACTCCCGGTGACACATGTCCGGAGAGGTTCCGGATCGCGGGACGGGAGCGTTGTGCGGATACCCGAAGTCAGCACCCGGATGCACTTGCTGCTGCTCACGGCGTGGACCGTGCTGTGGTTCGCCCTGGTGGAGCCCAGCGGCGGCTTCTCCTGGCACTACCTGCGCACGGGCGGCGAGCTGATCTACCAGGGCGGCGCCGGCGACGGAACCGGCGGCCTCAACCTGTACGCCCACCACCCCGAGCTCCAGATGGGTCCCATCAGCTTCCTGGTGGCGGGCCTGTTCAACCCCTTCTCCGAGCACACCGGCCAGTTCCTGGCGGCGGCCTTCATGTCGGCGCTGGGGCTGGTCATCGTCGTCCTGGCCGGCCGCAGCGCCGCCATCTCCTTCCTGGGCACCGGCACCAACCACCAGCGGCTGCGCCGGCGCGTCCTGGTGGCCGGGCTGGCGTTCATCCCCATGTGGATCGAGGTGTCGGTCCGCTTCGGGCACCTCGACGACGTCCTCGCCCTGTTCTTCACCGCGCTGGCCGTCTGGTTCCTGACCCGCTGCAACCCCGCGGCCGTCGGCGCCTGTCTGGCCCTGGCCATGGACTCCAAGCCGACGGCGCTGGCCTTCCTGCCGCTGATCCTCGCCCTGCCGAGGGACCGCTGGATGCGCGCGGTCCTGTGGTGCGCGGGACTGGTGGCCGTCGCGTGGCTGCCGTTCTTCCTGGTCGACCCGCAGTCCTTCGCCGCCGCGAAGTTCACCATCCCCAACAACCCGGCGTCCGCGCTGCGCTGGCTGGGCGCCGACGACCCCGAGACCCCGAGCTGGGCCCGGCCCGCCCAGGCCGCGCTCGGCCTGGGGCTCGGCGCGATCGCGGTGTGGCGCGGCCGCTGGGCGGGGGTGGTCCTGCTGGGCGCGAACGCCCGGATCGTCCTGGACCCCAGCGTCTACACGTACTACACCGCGTCGGTGCTGCTGGGCACCCTGCTGTGGGACGTGTGCGGGCAGCGGCGGCTGGTGCCGTGGTGGAGCTGGATCGCGCTGATCCTCCTCTACGGGAGCGTCTTCGCGGTGCCCGACGAGTCGGCCCGCGGCCTGATCCGGCTGGCGTTCGTTGCCGTGTCGACGGCGTACGTCCTGCTGTGGCCGATGCACGAGCGCGGCTCCCGACGCCACAGGCCCCTCCCCCGGCCGGAGCCGGAGGAGGGGCCTGTGGAGGGGCCGTGGGGGCCCATGTGGGACCCGGGCCGCACCCGGCCGTGGGAGGCACCGCCGACCAGGCGGTGAGCCCTAAGGCGTCCCCCGGCCCGCGGCCGGGGGACGTTCTCAGCCCTGCGGCGGGAGCCCGGCCAGCTGTCCCGTGATCCGCTCGATGTCCGTCTCCGCCTGGGCGAGGCGGGCGCGGATGCCGTCCACGACCTTGTCCGGCGCCTTGGCCAGGAACTTCTCGTTGGTCAGCTTGCCGTTGGCCTGGACCCGCTCCTTCTCCGCCGCCGCGAGGTCCTTCGTCAGGCGCTTGCGCTCCGCCTCGAAGTCGATCGCGCCGGAGAGGTCGAGGGCGACCGTGGCACCGGCGACCGGCAGCGTCGCGGTGGCCTGGAAGCCCTCCTCGGCGGGCTGGAGGCGCAGCAGCTGGCGGATGGCGCCCTCGTGGGCGGCCAGCGCCGTGCCGGACAGGTCGAGCTTCGCCGGGACCCGCTGACCGGGCTGGAGACCCTGGTCGGAGCGGAAGCGGCGGACCTCGGTGATCACCTGGCGGAGGTTGTCGATCTCCCGCTCGGCGTCGGCGTCGCGGAAGCCGCCCGGGGCGTCGGCCCCGGGAACGGACACGGCCTTCGGCCAGTCCGCGATGACGACGGACTCCTTGCCGGTGAGCGTCGTCCACAGCGTCTCGGTGACGAAGGGGACCACCGGGTGGAGCAGCTTGAGAGTGACGTCCAGGACCTCGCCGAGGACCCGGGCGGAGACCTTGGCCGGCTCGCCGCCCGCCATGAAGGTGGTCTTGGACAGCTCGACGTACCAGTCGAAGACCTCGTCCCACGCGAAGTGGAAGAGGGCGTCGGACAGCTTGGCGAACTGGTAGTCGTCGTAGAACGCGTCGACCTCGGCCACCGTGGCGTTCAACCGGGAGAGGATCCACCGGTCGGTGGCCGACATCTCCTCGACGGACGGCAGGTCGCCCTCGACGGTGGCGCCGTTCATCATGGCGAAGCGGGTGGCGTTCCAGATCTTGTTCGCGAAGTTCCGCGAACCCTGGACCCAGTCCTCGCCGATCGGCACGTCGACACCGGGGTTGGCGCCGCGCGCGAGCGTGAAGCGGACGGCGTCGGAGCCGTACTTGTCCATCCAGTCGAGCGGGTTGACCGCGTTGCCGAAGGACTTCGACATCTTCTTGCCGAACTGGTCGCGGACCATGCCGTGCAGGGCGATGGTGTGGAACGGCGGCTTGCCGTCCATCGCGTACGTGCCGAACATCATCATCCGGACGACCCAGAAGAAGAGGATGTCGTAGCCGGTGACCAGGACGGAGTTCGGGTAGAACTTCTCGACGCTCTCGGTCTTCTCGGGCCAGCCGAGCGTGGAGAAGGGCCACAGGCCGGAGGAGAACCAGGTGTCCAGGACGTCGGTCTCCTGGTGCCAGCCCTCGCCCGTGGGCGCCTCGTCGTCCGGTCCGACGCAGACCATCTCGCCGTTCGGCCCGTACCAGACCGGGATGCGGTGGCCCCACCACAGCTGGCGCGAGATGCACCAGTCGTGGAGGTTGTCGACCCAGCCGAAGTAGCGGGACTCCATCTCCTTCGGGTGGATGGCGACGTCACCGTCCCGGACGGCCTTGCTGGCGGACTCGGCCAGCGGGCCGACCTTGACCCACCACTGCATGGACAGCCGGGGCTCGATGGTCGTCTTGCAGCGCGAGCAGTGGCCGACGGAGTGCTCGTAGGGGCGCTTCTCGGCGACGATGCGGCCCTCGGCGCGCAGGGCCGCGACGATGGCGCTGCGCGCCTCCATGCGGTCCAGGCCCTGGAAGGGGCCGTGGGCGGTGATCACGGCGCGCTCGTCCAGGACGGTGAGCGAGGGCAGGTCGTGCCGCCGGCCGATCTCGAAGTCGTTCGGGTCGTGGGCCGGGGTGACCTTGACGGCGCCCGTGCCGAACTCCGGGTCGACGTGCTCGTCGGCGACGACGGGGATGCGGCGGCCGGTGAGCGGCAGCTCGATCTCGGTGCCGATCAGGTGCTGGTACCGCTCGTCCTCGGGGTGGACGGCGACGGCGGTGTCGCCGAGCATCGTCTCGGCGCGGGTCGTGGCGACGACGATGGACGCGTCACCCTCGCCGTAGCGGATCGAGACGAGCTCGCCCTCGTCGTTCTGGTACTCCACCTCGATGTCGGAGATGGCGGTCAGGCAGCGCGGGCACCAGTTGATGATGCGCTCGGCGCGGTAGATCAGCTCGTCGTCGTAGAGCTTCTTGAAGATCGTCTGGACGGCCTTGGACAGGCCCTCGTCCATGGTGAACCGCTCGCGGGACCAGGCGACGCCGTCGCCCAGGCGGCGCATCTGCCCGGAGATCTGCCCGCCGGACTCGGCCTTCCACTGCCAGACCCGCTCGACGAACGCCTCGCGGCCCAGGTCGTGGCGGGACTTGCCCTCCTTGGCCAGCTCGCGCTCGACGACGTTCTGCGTGGCGATGCCGGCGTGGTCCATGCCGGGCTGCCACAGGACCTCGTAGCCCTGCATCCGCTTGCGGCGGGTGAGGGCGTCGATCAGCGTGTGCTCGAAGGCGTGGCCCAGGTGGAGGGAGCCGGTGACGTTCGGCGGCGGGATGACGATCGTGTAGGGCTCTTTGTCGCTCGACGCGTCGGCTTCGAAGTAGCCCCGCTCTACCCAGCGCTCGTACAGCGGCCCCTCTACCTCGGCCGGCGCGTACTGGGTCGGCAGTTCGGGGTTGCTGTCGTTCGGCCCGCTGTCGGGGCGCTGAGTGTTCTCGGTCACGGGGGAAGTCTACGGGGGCGTGTGCGGCGCCCACGAATCGATTCCGCCTCCCGGGCCGGCGGCCGGAAGGTGCGGGAGGCCGGGCAACTGTTCCGAAACCGTTGCAGCCCGGAGGTAAAGCCTGAGTAAGACATCGGGAAGGATGACCTGACTGTCACACGAGTCCCCCCACGCGTCGAAGAGAGACACAGAACGATGAGCTTCAACCAGCCGGGCCCGTACGGCCAGCAGCCGCCGCAGCAGCCCGGCCCGTACGGTCAGGCCGGCGCCTCGGGCCAGCCCGGTTACGGCTACCCGCAGCAGCCCCCGGCGGCCCCCTACGGCGCCGCCCCGCAGCAGCCGTACGGCGCGCCGCAGCAGCCGGGCCCGTACGGCCAGCAGCCTCCCTACGGGCAGCAGCCGGGGATGCCGGGCCAGTACCCGCCGCCGATGCCGCCGCAGGGCGGGGGCAAGAGCAAGGGCAAGACGATCGGGATCGTGGTCGGGGCCCTGGTGGTCGTGGGCGCGATCGTCGGCGGCGCCGTCTTCTTCATGGGCGGCGGCGACAGCGACGGGAAGGTCGCGCCTTACACGATCGTGATGCCGGAGAAGCTGCTGGAGGGGAAGTACACCAAGCAGGCCATGACCTCCGGCAAGGAGACCGCCGACCTCGCCGACGACTCCGAGATCAAGGAGATGGGCATCGTCAACGGCACCGGCGTCAAGGGCTCCTACACCAACGCGGAGAAGCAGAGCCTGCGCGTGACGGGCGTCCACGGCGAGATCGCCGATCCCCGCAAGGCGGTCGACGCCCTGCTCGCGAACATGGAAGAGAAGCAGAAGAAGAGCTCCCAGGCGCTCAAGACGACCGTCGAGACGGTCACGCCCATCACGGAGTTCACCCCCGGCGGGTTCGACGGCGCGGTGATGAAGTGCAAGGCGCAGAAGTCCAGCTACACCATCGGCACCATCACGGGCGGCTCCGAGGTCTCCTACTGCGTCTGGGGCGACAGCAGCGCGGTGGGCGTCGTGCAGCACCTCGTCACGAAGTCCTCGGGCGGGATCAGCGGCGCCACCGGTGCCACCGGCAATGTGATGTCCGCGAAGGACCTGTCCGAGGCCACGGTTAAGGTGCGCAACGAAGTACGCAAGGAGAAGTAAGCACCACAGCACTCGGGGGAACCCAGATGAGCGTCGACCAGCCGGGCCCGTACGGGCAGCCGCAGCAGCCTCCCGGGCCGCCGCAGCCGAACCCGTACGGCGGACAGCCCGGCTACGGGTACCCCCCGCCGCCGGCCGCCCCGTACGGCGCCCCGCAGCAGCCGGGCCCGTACGGGCAGCCGCCCGCCCAGCCCTCGTACGGGCAGCCCTACGGACAGCCGGGCATGCCCGGCCCCTACCCGCCGCCGATACCCCCGCACAGTGGCGGCAAGGGCAGGGCGATCGGCATCGCGGCCGCCGCGCTCGTCGTGGTCGGGGCGATCGTGGGCGGCCTCGTCCTCCTGGCCGGGGGCGACAAAGACGAGGACAAGAAGGAAAGAGCCGGCGGCACGGCCACGGCGAGCCCCGCTCCCAGCACCTCCGCCCCGGCCACGCCGGCCGCGAAGCGCTACAAGCTCACCGCGCCCGAGACGGTCGCCGGTGAGTACACCAAGGACGCCGCCGAGACCAAGGGCGGCTTCGACTCCCGGGACATGAACACCCTGCGGCGCATGGGCGTCACCAACCCGCAGAACATCACGGCCGCCTACAAGTCCGGTGAGGACAAGCGCGCGCAGAAGCTGCTGCGGTTCACCGGGGCCTACGGCGACGACGTCCGCGACCCCGAGGCGGTCGTGGACGGCCTGTACGAGGACATCAAGTCGGGTGCCGCCAAGGACTCCGACCCGTCGTCGAAGACCGAGTTCGAGGGCACCCCGCAGCGGATGTCCCCCGAGGGCATCGGGGACGCGGTCCTGAAGTGCCAGATGAGCAAGTGGACGAACCCCGGCTCGCCGGGCGCCAAGGCGCTGCGGATGCCGCTGTGCATCTGGGCCGACAAGTACACCGTCGGTACGGTGTTCGCCCTGGACACCAACCTGATCGTGCGCGGTGAGGACCTCGGCTTGGAGGAGGCCGCCTCCCGGGTGGCGAGGCTGCGGACGGACGTCCGGGTGGAGAACACGGAGAACTCCGATGTCCGGGCGAGTTGAGGGAGACCCTGTGAGCTTCGACCGTCCGAGCCCGTACGGCCCGCCTCCGCAGCAGCCGACCCCGTACGGACAGCCGTACGGACAGCCCTACCCCCCGCCGCCGATGCCGCCGATGCCGCCGTCTCCCCCGGGCGGCGGCGGCAAGGGCAAGGTCGTCGGGACCGTCGTCGCCGTCGCCGTGCTGGTGGGCGCACTCGCCGGTGGCGGCTTCCTGCTCCTCAAGAAGGACGGCTCCGCGGGCGACGACGGCAAGCGCTACCAGCTCATCACCCCGGGCACGGTGGCCGGCACGTACACGAGGAACTTCAGCGACGGCGAGAAGACCGGGTTCGACGAGGCGGAGCTGGCGGACGTTAGGCGGATGGGCGTCGCGAACCCGCGCAGCACCGGCGCCGGCTACAAGTCGGGCAGCGGGGTGACGGCGGCGACGCTGAAGTTCAACGGCGTCTGGGGCGAGGTGAAGAACCCCGAAGCGGTGGTGGACGGCATGTTCAAGAGCCTGGCGAAGGCCACCGGGAACGACTCCGACGGCCGCCCGAAGTCCCGGGCGGAGGGCAACCCCATGAAGGTCTCCGCGCCCGGCCTGGGCAACGCCGTGATGAAGTGTCAGTACATCAGTTACCTCAGCTCCAAGACGGTCACGCTGCCGCTGTGCATCTGGGCGGACAGCAGCACGCTCGGCACGGTGTTCGTCGCCGATTCGCGGTCCGGCTTCGGCGTGAAGATCCCGTTCGACGAGGCCGGGGGGCTGGTCGCGAAGCTGCGGGCCGACGTCCGCGTCGAGATCGAGAAGTAAGCGAGAAGTAACGGACTGGGCGCCCGGCATATCGCCGGGCGCCCAGAGCCTCAGAAGCCGAACAACGCGCTACGCGCTCTTCTCGTGCCGCTCGTCCTTCGGGACGATGCGCGGCACCAGCGTCGGATTGACGTTCGAGTGGACGACGTCTGCGGTGATGACCACGCGGGCCACGTCCTTGCGGGACGGCACCTCGTACATCACCGACATCAGGACCTCTTCCATGATGGCCCGCAGGCCGCGCGCGCCCGTGCCGCGCAGGATCGCCTGGTCCGCGATGGCCTCCAGCGCCGGGCGGTCGAACTCCAGCTCCACACCGTCGAGTTCGAAGAGGCGCTGGTACTGCTTGACCAGGGCGTTCCGCGGCTCGACCAGGATCTGGAGGAGGGCCTCGCGGTCGAGGTTGTGGACGCTGGTGATCACGGGGAGGCGGCCGATGAACTCCGGGATCATCCCGAACTTCACCAGGTCCTCCGGCATGACCTCCTGGAACTGGTCGCTCGCCTCGATCTCGCGCTTGGAGCGGATCGTGGCGCCGAAGCCGATGCCCTTGGCGCCCGCGCGCGACTCGATGATCTTCTCCAGGCCGGAGAAGGCACCGCCCACGATGAACAGGACGTTCGTCGTGTCGATCTGGATGAACTCCTGGTGCGGGTGCTTACGGCCGCCCTGCGGTGGGACGGAGGCCGTGGTGCCCTCCAGGATCTTCAGCAGGGCCTGCTGGACCCCCTCGCCGGAGACGTCCCGTGTGATCGACGGATTTTCGCTCTTACGGGCGACCTTGTCGATCTCATCGATGTAGATGATGCCGGTCTCGGCCTTCTTGACGTCGTAGTCGGCGGCCTGGATCAGCTTCAGGAGGATGTTCTCGACGTCCTCACCGACGTAGCCCGCTTCAGTCAGGGCCGTGGCGTCGGCGATCGCGAAGGGGACATTGAGCATCCGGGCGAGCGTCTGGGCGAGCAGCGTCTTGCCGGAGCCCGTGGGGCCCAGCAGCAGGATGTTGGACTTCGCCAGCTCGATGCCGTCGTCGCGGTTGTGGCCGCCGTTCTCGCCGGCCTGCACGCGCTTGTAGTGGTTGTAGACCGCGACCGACAGGGCCTTCTTGGCGGGCTCCTGGCCCACCACATAGCTCTCGAGGAACTCGTAGATCTCCCGGGGCTTGGGCAGTTCCTCCCAGCGCACCTCGGAGGTCTCCGCGAGCTCTTCCTCGATGATCTCGTTGCAGAGGTCGATGCACTCGTCGCAGATGTACACACCAGGACCCGCGATGAGCTTCTTCACCTGCTTCTGGCTCTTGCCGCAGAACGAGCACTTGAGCAGGTCGCCGCCGTCACCGATGCGTGCCACGAGGTGCTTCCCCTTCGCCTGGGATCCGCCTTGCTCTGCGAACCCGGGTGCTTGCCTATCGACGGTACCTTGCCGGGCCCCTCGTGCGGGCCCCCCTTGGACCTACTGGGTCCAAGGGGGTTGCCGGCGGCACAGTGGTCGGACCGGAATCGGTCAGACCGGAGCGGACGTCTTGCGCGTCGAGACGATCTGGTCGACCAGACCGTACGCGAGCAGCTCGTCGGCAGTGAGGATCTTGTCGCGCTCGATGTCCTCGCGGATCTTCTCGATCGGCGTGGTGGAGTGCTTGGCCAGCATGTCCTCCAGCTGGGCGCGCATCCGCAGGATCTCGTTGGCGGCGATCTCCAGGTCGGAGACCTGGCCCCGGCCCGTCTCGCTGTACGGCTGGTGGATCAGCACGCGGGCGTTCGGCAGCGCCATCCGCTTGCCGGGGGTGCCGGCGGCGAGCAGCACGGCCGCGGCGGAGGCCGCCTGGCCCATGCAGACCGTCTGGATGTCGGGCTTGACGAACTGCATCGTGTCGTAGATCGCCGTCAGCGCGGTGAACGAGCCGCCGGGCGAGTTGATGTAGATCGAGATGTCCCGGTCCGGGTCCATCGACTCCAGGCACAGCAGCTGCGCCATGACGTCGTTGGCCGAGGCGTCGTCGATCTGGACGCCCAGGAAGATCACCCGCTCCTCGAAGAGCTTCGCGTACGGGTCGTACTCGCGCACGCCCTGCGAGGTGCGCTCGACGAAGCGCGGGACGATGTAGCGGGACTCGGCGCGCGGGCCGGAGAACTCCGACTGGGAGCCGGTGTACAGGCCGCTGCCGGCGTTGTTGTTCATCTGCTTGTTCACCATCCTGGTGGCGTTTCGGGGCCGGGGTTTCGCTGCGGGTGCGCCGGGGCTCAGGCCCCGGTGCCGCCCCCGCCCGGAACGCCTGCGGCGGACGTCATGACCTCGTCGATGAGGCCGTACTCCTTGGCCTCGTCGGCGGAGAACCAGCGGTCGCGGTCGGAGTCCTTGGTGACCTGCTCGACCGTCTGACCGGTGTGGAAGGCGGTCAGCTCCGCCATCCGCTTCTTCGTGTGCAGCAGCCGCTCGGCGTGGATCTTGATGTCCGAGGCGGAGCCCGCGAGGCCCGCGGAGGGCTGGTGGATCAGGATCTCGGCGTTCGGCAGCGCGAAGCGCTTGCCGGGGGTGCCGGCGCTCAGCAGGAACTGGCCCATCGAAGCGGCGAGGCCCATCGCGATGGTGACCACGTCGTTCTTGATGTAGTTCATGGTGTCGTAGATCGCCATGCCGGCCGAGATCGAGCCACCGGGGCTGTTGATGTAGAGGTAGATGTCCTTGTCCGGGTCCGCGGCGAGGAGGAGCAGCTGCGCCGTGATCTTGTTGGCGATGTCGTCGTCGACCTGCTGGCCGAGGAAGATGATCCGCTCCCCGAGCAGCCGGTTGTAGACCTGGTCGCCGAGGCCACCGAAGCTCGGCTCGCCGGCGGCGGCGGAAGGCATCAGATTCGTCACGTATCCACCTGCTCGTTGTTCGACGGCCGCGAGCCGTCTCAGCGTTTCTTTCAAGGGGCGGGGCTCGGGCGCGCCGTCCGGGTATCCGTGGCGCGCTTCCGGGACTCCCCTGCCCCCGTATCTACGGACCCTAACGCGCTGGTAGGCGGCGGCCATCCCGCATCAGGAACTGTTCGCTCTGAGCGCAGGTTCACCGGCGGCGGCGCGGCCCGGGCCCGGGACGGCACGGCGCGGCAGCGCACGGCCGGGACCGGGGCGGCCGCCGGCTTCCGGGGCGGAGCGCGGCGGGCCCGGCCGCGACACCCCGGTGGGGTGTCGCGGCCGGGCCCGATGCCGTAGCGGCTACGAAGCGATCGAGGCTCAGGCCTCGGTCTTCTCCTCGGCACCCTCGGTGACCTCGACCGTCTCGGCGGTCTCGGAGGTCTCCTCCTCGTCGTCCAGGTCGACGACGTCACCGTTGGTGTCCTTGACCGTGGCGACCTCGACGACGGCCGCGAGGGCCTTGCCGCGGGCGACCTCGCCGACGAGCATCGGCACCTGGCCGCCCTCGACGACGGCCTGGGCGAACTGGTCGGGGCTCATGCCGGAGGACTGGGCACGGCGCACGAGGTGCTCGGTGAGCTCCTCCTGGCCGACCGACAGCTTCTCCTTGTTGACGATCTCGTCGAGGATGAACTGGGTCTTGATGCCCTTCTCGGCCTGCTCCTTGAGCTCGGCGTCGAAGTCCTCGGCGGACTTGCCCTGGATCTCCAGGTACTTCGCCAGGTCCAGACCCATCTGGCCCAGCTGGTGGTGCTCCAGGTTGTGCTTGCGGGTGTTGACCTCGTCCTCGAGAAGCTTCTCGGGCATCGGGACCTCGACGAGCTTGATCAGCTCGTCGAGCACCTTCTCCTGGGCCTGGGTGGCCTGGTCGTACTTCTTCATGCGGGCGAGGCGCTTGACGCTGTCGGCGCGGAGCTCCTCCAGCGTGTCGAACTCGCTCGCCAGCTGGGCGAAGTCGTCGTCCAGCTCCGGCAGCTCACGGGCCTTGACGGCGGTGACGGTGACCGTGACCTCGGCCTCCTTGCCCTCGGCGGAGCCGCCCTTGAGCTCGGAGGCGAAGGTGGCGGTGCCGCCGGCCTCGAGGCCGGTCACGGCCTCGTCGATGCCGTCGAGCAGCTGGCCCGAGCCGATGGTGTAGTCGACGCCCGTGGCGACGCCGTCCTCCAGCACCTCGCCGTCGACCTTGGCCTCCAGGTCGACGGTGACGATGTCACCCTCGGCGGCGGCGCGCTCGACCGTGGAGGTGGTGGCGAAGCGGTCGCGCAGCTGCTCGATCGACTTCTCGACGTCCTCGTCGCTCACCTCGGCGGCGTCGACGGTGACCTCGATACCGGAGTAGTCCGGGATCTCCAGGGTCGGGCGGATGTCGACCTCGGCGGTGAAGGACAGCAGCTCGCCGTCCTTCAGCTCCTTGATGTCGACCTCGGGCTGGCCCAGCGGGTTGAGGTCGGCCTCGTTGACCGCCTCGGTGTAGAACTTCGGAAGCGCGTCGTTGACGGCCTCCTCGAGCACCGCACCGCGGCCGAACCGCTGGTCGATGACACGAGCCGGGATCTTGCCCTGACGGAAGCCCTTCACCGTGACCTGCTGGTTGATCTTCTTGTACGCCGCGTCGAGGCTGGCCTTGAGCTCCTCGAAGGGCACCTCGACAGTGAGCCGAACCCGAGTCGGGTTCAGGGTCTCCACGGCGCTCTTCACGGTTCGGTCTCCTTGGGGCTGACTTCTGGGGTTCCGCTGAGGTTCAGCGAGTCGCGCCCGGCACAGAGACACACGGGCACGCAGCTTGCATAGTAACCGCAAGCAGGAGGGGGCCCACAATGTGATCTTGACTGGTCGGGGTGGCCGGATTCGAACCGACGACCTTCCGCTCCCAAAGCGGACGCGCTACCAAGCTGCGCCACACCCCGTCGGTGCGAACGTAGGGTACATGCCGCCGGGCCTGTCGGCCGCCGTTTTCCCGCGACCCCGCCGGAGTGTGCGGTGCACTGCCGGGACCCGCTACGATGCACCACGTGCCGTGCGTCCCTCGGGGGCGATCTCGGTGTACGCGGGCGTAGCTCAATGGTAGAGCCCCAGTCTTCCAAACTGGCTACGCGGGTTCGATTCCCGTCGCCCGCTCCATGGACGCCTCCGGCCTCGGCCGGGGGCGTTTTTCATTGCCGTGCGGCAGGCGCGGCATGCCGCTGCCGGCCTCTTTGCCGTTCCCCTCCGGCGATCTTCCAGAAGCGCGCCGGAAAGCACTCCCCCGGATTCACCGGCCCGCCTGTGGGCCCGCTCACGCCGCCGCCCGGCCGGTGCGCTCAGAGCTTGATGTTCCCTATCGTTTCGGCGATGGAGTCGAGGAATCTCTGGATCGACGGAGCCATCCCCGACGAGGCGAGGAAGAAGCCGAACAGGATCGCCACGATCGCGGGGCCGCCCTTGAGGCTGCCGGACCGCATCAGCACCACCATCACGATCGCCAAGAGCAGCACTCCTGACAGCGAAAAGACCATTACTGATCACACCCCTGGTCGTCACACACCTGATCGGTCCGGAGACATGCTGCCCCGCAGCCCCCGCTCGTCAACCATCGTGCCACCAACTCGCCTTCTGTTGGGGCCGAGTGACGCCTCATCGGGGCCGCACGGAGAAACGACCGGAAAGCTGCGGGGAGAGGATATCGGGCGACTTGCCGGAGACCGGGCGGGTTCAGGGTGAATAACTCATTAAGTGGAACGGGGTTTTACCAGTTCCGGCTCCCCCGCTAGGGTGCCTCGGATGTTCTCCGCCGCCACTCCCCGCACCTCCACGGTGGCCACCGCTCCCCCGCCCGTCGCAGCGGCCCCGGCGCAGCGCGACCCCTTCTTCGACAACGCGAAGTATCTGGCCATCATCCTGGTCGCCCTCGGGCACGCCTGGGAGCCGCTGACCCATGGCAACCGCACCATGACGGCGCTCTACCTCACGGTGTACACCTTCCACATGCCGGCGTTCATTCTGATATCCGGCTATTTCTCCCGCGGCTTCGACATGAGCCCCGCCAAGGTCAAGCGCCTCATCACCGGGGTGGCGGTGCCCTACCTGATCTTCGAGGTCGCCTACACGTGCTTCCAGCACTGGGCCGAGGACGCTCCCGACGAGCCCTTCTCCCTGCTCAATCCCTGGTACGTCAACTGGTTCCTGGCCGCGCTGTTCGTATGGCGGCTGACCACGCCGATCTGGAAGCTCGTCCGGTGGCCGGTGCCGGTCGCGTTCACGATCGCGATCCTCGCAGCACTTTCGCCCGAGGTCGGCAATGATCTGGATCTCCAACGGGTCATGCAATTCTTGCCATTCTTTGTGATCGGGCTCCACCTCAAGGCCGAGCACTTCCAGCTGGTGCGGCGGCCGTGGATACGGATCGCGGCCGTGCCGGTCTTCGCTGCCGCGATCGCGTGCGCCTACTGGGCGGTGCCCCGGATGAACGGCGCGTGGTTCTACCACAACGACAGCGTGCAGGAGCTGGACGCGCCCCTGTGGTCCGCGCCGGTGATGCAGCTGGCGATGTTCGGCTGCGCGTCGCTGCTGACCGTCTGCTTCCTCGCCTGGGTCCCGCGCCGGACGGTGTGGTTCACCGCCCTGGGCGCGGGGACCCTGTACGGCTACCTGCTGCACGGCTTCGTGATCAAGCTCTCGCGCTGGTGGGAGTGGTACGACGCCTACGCCTGGATCAGCCGGCCGGAGGGCGCGGTGGTGGTGACGCTCCTCGCGTTCGCCATGATGACGGCGCTGTGCGCCCCGCCGGTGCGAGCGGTCTTCCGCTGCGTGATGGAGCCGAAGATGGAGTGGGCCTTCCGCAAGCCCCGGTGAGGTCCGGCGCTCAGGCCGGCGCCCCGGCGCCCCCGGCGCGCTCTTCGTGCCAGGCCAGCAGCGCGGCCAGGGTGGCGTCCAGCAAGCCGCTCCCGGCGGCGTCGGCGATCGTCCCGTCGCAGAACCGCTCCCCGCGGACGAGGGCGGTCGCCGCCCGGACCGCGTCGGTGGCGCTCAGCCGCCCGTCCGGCCCGGGTACGGGCACCGGGTGGTCCATCCAGCGGTAGCGGGGCGTCACGGCACCGACGGCCGAGAGCGCGCCGACCGCACGCCGGAGCCGCTCTCCGTAGACCGGGTGGCGCGTCAGGTGCGTGCCGTCGGGCTGCTGCCCGCCGCCGCCCCAGCGCACCGTCCGGTCCTCGTCGGTCAGGGCGGCGGCGGCTTCCCGCAGACTGCGCCACGCCTCGTGATCGTCCCGGAGCTGGGCGAGCAGCAGCCAGTCGTCGGGGTCGCCGAGGCCGAGCAGGGCGCGCATGCGTGCGTACTTCCCTTTGAGCCGCTCCCGGGTGGCGGCGTCGAGCGCGCGGGCCCGCTCGGGGTCGGAGTTGTGGGCGAGGTCGGACGCCTTGACCAGCAGGGCACCGGGCGTCGCCAGGATGCGTGCCGCGTACGCCTCGGGCGTCTCACCGGGCCGTTTGGTCACGGCGAGGACGATGTCCTTGGTCTGCTGCGGCAACTCGGCTCCGTCCAGCCATTCCCGGGTCACCGCTCCGTCCTCGACGGCGTCGTGGAGCCAGGCGGCGGCGATCTGGGCATCGGTGCCCCCGCGCTCCCGTACGCCCTCGGCGACGGCGGCGAGGTGCTCGGTGTAGGGGCGGCCGGCCTTGTCCGTCTGCGCGGCGTGGGCCCGGCGGGCGAGCGCCTCGACGGCCGCGAGGTCGAGCGGGGCAGGACGGTCTTCCGTGCTCACGTTTCTCCTTCGCCGCGGGCGGGCGGTCACCGGGCCGCGGTGTCCGTGGGATTCAGCGGGGTTTCAGTTGCGGCAGATGAGCAGCAGCGCCCGGTCGTCGTTGACGTCCTTGGCGACCGCTTCGATCAGGTGCCAGGCGGCACCCTGGAAGCCCGCCGAGACATAGCGGTCCGCCTCGCCGGTGAGCCGGTCCATGCCCTCGGTCAGATCGCGCTCGGCGGTCTCGACGAGGCCGTCGGTGAAGAGCATCAGGACGTCGCCGGTGCGCAGGGTGCCCTTTATGGGGTCGAACTGGGCGCCGTCGTAGACGCCGAGGAGCGGCCCTTCGGCGGCCTTCTCCTCCCAGCGGCCGGTGCCGGCGCTGAGCTGGAGGCCGGGCAGGTGGCCCGCGGAGAACATCTCGTAGTCGCCGCTGTCGAGGTCGAGGACGAGGTGGACGGAGGTGGCGAAGCCCTCGTCCCAGTCCTGCCGCAGGAGGTAGCCGTTGGCGGCGGGCAGGAAGGCGTGGGGCGGCAGGGAGCCGAGCAGGCCGCCGAAGGCGCCGGACAGCAGCAGGGCGCGCGAGGCGGCGTCCATGCCCTTGCCGGAGACGTCGGTCAGGACGACCTCCAGGGTGCGGCCGCCGTTGGTGCGGGCGGCGACGACGAAGTCCCCGGAGAATGACTGGCCGCCGGCCGGGCGCAGGGCCATCTCGCGGTGCCAGCCGCGCGGCAGTTTGGGGAGCTTGCTCTGGACGCGGATGCGTTCGCGCAGGTCGAAGAGCATGGTGCCGCCGCGCCGCCAGGGCACGCCGACGCGGCTGCGGAACTGGGCGATGAGCAGGCCGAGGAAGCCGACCGCCGCGACGACGAGGATGGTGCCGGGTGTCACCCGGTCGGCGCCGCCGTGGAAGCCGGTGTCCAGGACGGCGGACTCGGCGATGAGCGCGGCGGCGGAGGCGGCGTAGAGGGCCAGCAGGCTGGCGGGGCGCAGCAGCAGCCCGCCGGCGACGATGGGCAGGACGAGCGCGGAGGGCGCGCACCACTCGGGCACGGCGATCGTGCCGAGGGCGAGGGCGGGGACGGCGAGGAGCAGGGCGACGAGGGCGATCCAGTCGGAGCCGTCGCCGCGGAAGTAGTCGACCCCGGCCTTGCGCACGCTCGTGCGGACCCGGTGCAGTGCTTTGCGCATCCGGGCCGTCGGAGTCTCCGCACTGCCAGTCATTGCATCGTGACCTTATCCACCCATTCGGCGGTGCGTCGACTCACGCCGCGCCGAGCCGGCTCCCGTGCGCCGCGCGCGGGGAAGCGGGCGGAGACGTACGGAGAGCCGCTGTTTGCGACATGCGTTCGGCCGGCCGGGAACGTGCTGCTGTCAGGGGGTGCCGGCCCCCGGGGTGCCGGAGGCTCCCGGCCGTTCGGCGGGGAGGTCGCGACATGCGATCTTCACATCCCCACCCGTGCGACACGTGGACAACTTTCCTTTACGGACGGCACGGACGAAGCGCGGCCGCGGCTCGTCGAAGCCCGTCGGGGCGCGCGCCGCCCCGGGGGCGCCGGGTGGCGGTCCCGGGCGACTCGTGACGGCCCTTCAGCGCTGCTGGCAGCCGGGGCACCAGAAGAGATTGCGGGCGGCGAGACCGGCGGTGCGGATCTCGCCGCCACAGATGTGGCAGGGCTGCTGGGCCCTGCGGTACACGTACACCTCACCGCCGTGGTCGTCCACGCGGGGCGGGCGGCCCATGGCTTCGGGGGTGTGCTCGGGTCGTACCGTGTCGATTCTGTTGTTGCGGACGCCTTCACGCATCAGGCCGACGAGATCCGACCACATCGCCTCCCACTCCGCCCGGGTGAGATCGCGTCCGAGGCGGTACGGGTCGATTCCGTGGCGGAAAAGGACCTCGGCGCGGTAGACGTTGCCGACGCCCGCGATCACCTTCTGGTCCATGAGGAGCGCGGCGACCGTGGTCCGGCTCCGGGAGATCCGCCGCCACGCCCGGTCCGCGTCGTCGCCGGGGCGCAGCGGGTCCGGGCCGAGGCGCTCGTGTATCGCCTGCTTCTCGGCGCCGGTGATCAGCGCGCAGGTGGTGGGCCCCCGGAGGTCGGCGTAGTGGTCGGCGTTGACGAGGCGCAGCCGCACGGTGGCTGTGGGCGGGGGCACGGGGGCCGTGCCGAAGCCGAGCTTGCCGAAGAGGCCGAGGTGGACGTGGATCCACGCCTCGTTCTCGAAGCCGAGGAAGAGGTGCTTGCCGTGGGCTTCGGCGGTCGTCAGGACCCTGCCGTCGACGAGGGCCGCGCCGCCGGCGAAGGTGCCCTGGGGGCTGGAGGTGCCCACGGGGCGGTCACCGAACCGCTCCGTGTGGTCGGCGGCCAGCCGGTGGATCGTGTGCCCTTCGGGCATGGCGGAGGTCCTCCGGACGGAGTGGTGTCATCGGTGCGGCCCGGTGGGCGGGGGAACGTCCGAGGTGCGGGGCGCGCGCCCCGCACCTCGGTCCGGTCGGTGGTGCGGTCAGCCCTGGGGGTGGTGGGCCGGGATCTCGGGGAGCTCGCCGGTGGTCTCGTAGCGGCTGAGCATCTCGATCCGGCGGGTGTGGCGCTCCTCGCCGGAGTACGGCGTGGCCAGGAAGATCTCGACGAACTTCGTCGCCTCCTCCTGGGTGTGCATCCGGCCGCCGACGCTGATCACGTTGGCGTTGTTGTGCTCGCGGCCGAGGGCCGCGGTCTGCTCGCTCCAGGCCAGGGCGGCCCGGACGCCCTTGACCTTGTTGGCGGCGATCTGCTCGCCGTTGCCGGAGCCGCCGATCACGATGCCGAGGCTGCCCTCGTCCGCGGCGGTCCGCTCCGCGGCGCGGAGGCAGAACGGCGGGTAGTCGTCCTGGGCGTCGTAGATGTGGGGGCCGCAGTCGACGGGGTCGTGGCCCTGGGCCTTGAGCCACTCGACGAGGTGGTTCTTGAGTTCGTAGCCGGCATGGTCGGAGCCGAGATACACGCGCATGCGACCGAGTGTTGCACGACTTCGCCCGGGGTCCGCCTCCAGGGCGCGTGATCACCGCGATCACAACGATCCGGATTCGGACCTTCCTAAAGACACCTTCGAAAAGTTCTAATGCGGAGGCTCGTAACCCGAGAACCTAAGGAACGTGCAGCATGAGCGCGACACCGCCGACCATGACAAAGGCGTCGACCACCGGCGATCCCGGCCGGTCCGCCGACGGGTCGTCCCCGGACGGCCTCAAGGCCGGTCTCAAGAACCGCCACCTCTCCATGATCGCCATCGGCGGTGTGATCGGTGCCGGTCTCTTCGTGGGCTCCAAGAGCGGCATCGCCGCGGCCGGTCCCGCCATCCTCATCTCCTACGCGCTCGTCGGCGCGATGGTCGTCTTCGTGATGCGGATGCTCGGCGAGATGGCCGCCGCGAACCCGACCTCCGGGTCCTTCTCCGCCTACGCGGACCGGGCGCTGGGCCGCTGGGCCGGTTTCTCGATCGGCTGGCTGTACTGGTTCTTCTGGGTCGTGGTGCTGGCGGTCGAGGCGACCGCGGGAGCCGAGATCCTGGAGGGCTGGATACCGGCCGTGCCGCAGTGGGCCTGGGCCCTGATCGTCATGGTGGTGCTCACCGTGACGAACCTGGGCTCGGTCAGCTCCTACGGTGAGTTCGAGTTCTGGTTCGCCGGCATCAAGGTCGTCGCCATCTCCGCGTTCGTCGTGATCGGCGGGCTCGCGGTCTTCGGTCTGCTGCCCGGCTCGGACAACCCGGGCGCGGGGCTGGACAACCTGACGGCGCACGGCGGATTCATGCCGAACGGGCCGGGCGCGATCCTCGCCGGTGTGCTGATGGTCGTCTTCTCCTTCATGGGCAGCGAGATCGTCACCCTGGCCGCCGGTGAGTCCGAGGACCCGCAGCGCGCGGTCACCAAGGCCACCAACAGCGTGATCTGGCGCATCGGCGTCTTCTACCTGGGTTCGATCTTCGTCGTGGTCTCCCTGCTCCCGTGGGACTCCGCGGAGATCGCCGAGAAGGGCAGCTACGTCGCGGCCCTCGACACGATCGGCATCCCGCACGCCGGCCAGATCATGAACGTGATCGTGCTGACCGCGGTGCTCTCCTGCCTGAACTCCGGCCTCTACACCGCCTCCCGCATGGCCTTCTCGCTCGGCCAGCGCGGTGACGCGCCGAAGGCGTTCGCCGTCGTGGACAAGCGCGGCGTCCCGAAGGCCGCGATCCTCGGCTCGGTCGTCTTCGGCTTCCTGTCGGTGTTCTTCAACTACATGTGGCCGGACACGGTCTTCAAGTTCCTGCTGAACGCCTCCGGCGCGGTCGCCCTCTTCGTGTGGCTGGTCATCTGCTTCACCCAGCTGAAGATGCGCGGGATCATCCAGCGCGAGACCCCGGAGCGGCACGTCGTGAAGATGTGGCTCTTCCCCTACCTGACGTGGCTGACCATCGGCATGATCACCTTCGTGCTGGGCTACATGGTCTACGACGGCGGTGACAACCGTCAGCAGGTCCTGCTCTCGACGCTGCTGGGCGTGATCGTCCTGACCGTCGGCATCGTCCTGGACCGCCGCCGGCGCGCGGCCGTCGCGGCCGGGAAGTAGGGGCCGGGAAGCAGCACCGAGGGCGCAAGCCGCCTCTCGTTACGGGCCGGGCCCGCACCTCCGTCGACGGGGGTGCGGGCCCGCCGGTATGTGCGGCCGGACATGATCGGCGGATGAACCGTCTCGGACTCGTCAGCCTCGTCGTGCGTGCGACGGAACGGGCCGGGCCCGCCCCCTTCCGTAGGGGGGGGCGGGCCCGGCCCGGTGCCGTGCGGGAGGGGCCGTCAGCTCCGGCGGCCCAGCAGCTTCCACGCCGCCGGGACCGCGCCCATGGCCAGGGCGGCCTTGAGCGCGTCACCGATCAGGAACGGGGTCAGGCCCGCGGCGACGGCCTCGGTGAGCGACATGTGGGTGTACAGCGCGAGGTAGGGCACGCCCACCGCGTAGATGATCGCCGAGCCGAGGGCCATCGTGCCCGCGGTGCGCAGGACCGAGCGGTCGGCGCCGCGGCGGGCGAGGGCGCCCACGACCGTGGCGGCGAGGAGCATGCCGAGGACGTAGCCGAAGGAGGCGAACGAGGCGCCGGAGCGGCCCTCGGAGAACCACGGCACGCCGGCGAGGCCGACCAGGGCGTACAGGGCCAGGGACAGGAAGCCGCGGCGGGCGCCGAGGGCGGTGCCGACGAGGAGGACGGCGAAGGTCTGGCCGCTGACCGGGACCGGGGAGCCGGGCACCGGCAGGGTTATCTGCGCGGCGATCCCGGTGAGCGCGGCGCCGCCGAGGACCAGGGCGGCGTCACGGGCCCGGGCGCGGCCGGCGGTGGAGGCGGGGAGCAGATCGGCGAGGACCGTACCGGTCCGGGTGAGCGAGGCAGCAGCGGTGGCCATCGGCACTCCACATAAGGAAGAAGGGCGAACAAGGGCAGGTACAGACAAGGACACGGCGACGTTAGCCGAGAGATCAGCGCGGGGCACGGGGCGGCGATGACAAAGGCGGGCCGCGCCTCTTGGAGAGTTCCGAACGGCCCTGTGAGAAGTGGGCGCGGGGCGGGTTTCGGTGTTCCCCTGGGGTACGTGATGCTGGTCACGACCGTGCGGCGGGGCTTGGCTACGACCGCCCGGCCGGGAGATTGTGAGGCATTGCCGCAGTCTTCCGCGACCGCGACCCGACGCACAGATCCGAGAGTACGAAGCCCCATGCACGACGCACCGTCTGCCGCCCAGTCCCTGCGGGACGAGAAAGAGCCGCTGTCGGCGGGGCTCAAGCAGCGGCATCTGACGATGCTGGGTCTGGGCGGGGTGATCGGTGCCGGGCTGTTCGTCGGCTCGGGTGCCGGGATCGCCGTGGCGGGGCCGGGCATCATCGTGTCCTACCTGATCGCGGGTGCGCTCGCGATGCTGGTGATGCGGATGATCGGCGAGATGTCGTCGGCCATGCCCGCGTCGGGCGCCTTCTCGGTGCACGCGGAGCGGGCGCTGGGCCGCTGGGCCGGGTTCACCGTGGGCTGGCTGTACTGGTTCCTGCTGGTGGTCGTGCTGGCCGTGGAGGCCACGGCCGCCGCGCAGATCGCGCACGGCTGGGCGCCGGCCGTCCCCCAGTGGGGCTTCGTGCTGATCTTCATGGTGGTCTTCACCGCCGCCAACCTGACGGCCGTGAAGAACTTCGGCGAGTTCGAGTTCTGGTTCGCCTCGCTGAAGGTCGGGGCCATCGTCCTGTTCCTGGTCCTGAGCCTGCTGGCGATCTTCGGGGTGCTCCCCGACACCAGCGCGGTCGGCCTGAGCAACCTCACCGGCCAGGGCGGCTTCCTGCCCAACGGCTGGGACGGCGTGGTCTCCGGCGTCCTCGCCGTCGTCTTCGCCTTCGGCGGCCTGGAGGTCGTCACGATCGCCGCCGCCGAGTCCGAGGACCCGGGGCGCGCGGTGGCCCGCGCGGTGCGCAGTGCCGTGTGGCGCATCCTCTTCTTCTACGTCGGCTCGATGCTGGTCATCGTCACCCTGCTGCCCTGGACGTCCATGCAGCCGGGCAAGAGCCCGTACGTGGCCGTTCTGGACCACATCGGGGTGCCGGGCTCCGGGCAGATCATGAACATCGTGGTGTTCGTGGCGCTGCTGTCCGCGCTGAACGCCAACCTCTACGGCTCGTCCCGCATGGTCTTCTCGCTGGCGGAGCGCGGCGAGGCGCCGCGCGCGCTGCTGAAGGTGACCGGTGGCGGGGTGCCGCGCCGGGCGGTCCTGGCCTCGGTGGCGTTCGGTTTCGTCTCGGTGGTCCTGAACCTCAAGTGGCCGGACTCGATCTTCCACTATCTGCTCAACGCGGTGGGCGCGGTCCTGCTCTTCGTCTGGGGCCTGGTCGCCGTCTCCCAGCTGCGGCTGCGGCCGCGCATCGAGCGCGAGATGCCGGAGCGCCTGACGCTGCGCATGTGGTGCTTCCCCTATCTGACCTGGGCCGCGCTGGCCGCGATGGGCGCCGTGCTGGTGCTGATGGCGAGCGATGCCGACGCCCGGCCGCAGCTGCTGTGGTCCGCCGCGGCCACCGCCGCGGTGCTGGTGGTGGCGGGGCTGCGCGAGCTGCGGCTGCGCCGCACGGCCGGCAAGGACTGACCCAGGACGTCTCAACCCGTCGGCCGGCCGCCCGGAGGTGGCCGGCCGTCCGGCCTTCGCGCCGCCTCGCGCAGGGCCTCCCGCCGTCCTGAGGCGGGCGCCGGGCGACGGCTTCCCGCCGCCCCGAAGCGGGCGCCGCGCGGCCGCGGCCCGGGTATCGAGACGGCCTCGAAACGGCCTCGGCCCGGCCTCAACCCGGCCCCCTCGTTCCGCAAGCCTTCAGTTCTGGCGCCTCATCAGCCACGGACAGTGACACTCTCGTCTGAATATCGGACAGCGATGTCAGAAGTGTTGTCCTGAGCGAACATGACCCCCACACTGAGGCAACTTTTCCCTCTCACCCCACGGGACTCACACGATCATGACTCGGACACCTGCGACCCCCGCGCCACCGCGCGAGGTCACCGACCAGGCGCCGGGCGGCACGACTCTGTCGCACGGCCTCAAGCAGCGCCATCTGTCGATGATCGCCCTCGGCGGTGTGATCGGCGCCGGTCTCTTCGTCGGTTCGGGCGCGGGCATCGCCGCCGCCGGTCCGGCCATCGTGCTCGCGTATGCGGCTTCCGGGCTGCTGGTGATGCTCGTGATGCGGATGCTGGGCGAGATGTCGGCCGCCAATCCGTCGTCGGGCACCTTCTCGGTCCACGCGGAGCGGGCCATCGGCCCGTGGGCCGGGTTCGCGGCCGGGTGGATGTTCTGGGTGGAGCTGTGCGTGGGCATCACCGTCGAGGCCATCGGCGCGGCGGCGATCATGGTCTCGTGGTTCCCCTCGACGGACTCCTGGATGTGGGTCCTGCTGTTCATGGCCGTCTTCTGCGGCACCAACCTGACGGCGGTCGGCAACTTCGGTGAGTTCGAGTTCTGGTTCGCCGCGCTGAAGGTCGCGGCGATCGGTGTCTTCCTGGTGCTGGGCGTCCTGGCGATCCTCGGCGTGCTGCCGGGCACCTCCGCCCCGGGCGCCGACAACCTCAGCGGCCACGGCGGCTTCATACCCAACGGCGCCAACGGCCTGGTCATCGGCCTGCTCGCCTCGGTCTTCGCCTACGGCGGCCTGGAGACCGTGACGATCGCGGCGGCCGAGTCCGAGCACCCGGTCAAGGGCGTCGCCCAGGCGGTCCGCACGGCGATGTGGCGCATCGCCCTCTTCTACGTCGGCTCGATGCTCGTCGTCGTCACGGTGATCCCGTGGAACAACGCCTCCGTCAAGGAGGAGGGCCCCTACGTCGCGGTGCTGAAGTACCTCGACATCCCCGCCGCCGGGCAGATCATGAACGTCATCGTGCTGATCGCCCTGCTCTCGGCGATGAACGCGAACATCTACGGCGCCTCCCGGATCTCGCATTCCCTGGTGGCGCGCGGCGAGGGCCCGCGGTTCCTGGGCAAGGTCACCCGCGGGGTGCCGCGGCGGACGGTGCTGGCCTCCTCCGCCTTCGGCTTCTTCGCGGTGCTGCTCAGCTACTGGTGGCCGGACACCGTCTTCAAGTGGCTGCTGTACATGACGGGCGCGGCCGTGCTGGTCGTCTGGGGCTTCATCGCCGTCACCCAGCTGCGGATGCGCCGGCAGCTGGAGCGCGAGGCGCCGGAGAAGCTCGTGGTGCGGATGTGGCTCTTCCCAGGGCTGACCTACCTGGCCCTGGCCGGGATCGTCGCGGTGCTGGCGCTGATGCTCCGCGAGGAGGGCACCCGCGTGCAGCTGTACTCCACGGTGGGCCTGACCGTCGCGCTCTGCCTCATCGGCTACGTCCGCCAGCGCCTCGTGGCCGCGAAAGCCCCCAAGAGCTGACGTACCGCCACCGCCCCCCCACCGAGGCGGGGTAGGTCCTGATCTTCAGGACCTACCCCGCCTCCGTCTTTGGTCGGAAGTCTCCGCCGGGGCACCCCCGTCACCGCATATCGGATGCTCTTGCTGGTAGCGTCTACATGCAAGTTAATTGCAATAAGCAGTCGGAGGGCTCGGCATGGCCATCTACACACTTCCTGAACTCCCGTACGATTACGCGGCTCTGCAGCCGGTCATCGACGCGAAGATCATCGAACTGCACCACGACAAGCACCACGCGGCGTACGTCAAGGGCGCGAACGACACCCTGGAGCAGCTCGCCGAGGCCCGTGACAAGGACCAGTGGGGCGCGATCAACGGCCTGGAGAAGAACCTGGCCTTCCACCTCTCCGGGCACATCCTGCACAGCATCTACTGGCAGAACATGACCGGTGACGGCGGCGGCGAGCCCCTCGACAAGGACGGTGTGGGCGAGCTGGCCGACGCCATCGCCGAGTCCTTCGGCTCCTTCGAGAAGTTCAAGGCGCAGCTGACGAAGGCGTCCGCCACGACGCAGGGCTCGGGCTGGGGCGTTCTCGCCTACGAGCAGGTCAGCGGCCGTCTGATCGTCGAGCAGGTCTACGACCACCAGGGCAACGTCGGCCAGGGCTCGGTCCCGATCCTGGTCTTCGACGCCTGGGAGCACGCCTTCTACCTGCAGTACAAGAACCAGAAGGTCGACTTCATCGACGCCATGTGGCAGGTCGTCAACTGGCAGGACGTGGCCAAGCGCTACGCCGCCGCCAAGGAGCGCGGGAACACCCTCCTGCTCGTTCCGTAGGGCCCCGGGGCCGTCGGGCCCCCACGCACGTCCTGCTCGTGATCGTCTTCTCACCCTTCACGCGGCAGGCGACGGAAGGCCCCCGCGCGGTCGATTCGCGCGGGGGCCTTCCCCTGTCACCGTCCCATCTCATCAGACCCGGGCCGGCGCGCGTGCGCCGCCCCGCTCACGCGTGCCCGAATGCCTCGCCGGTCACCGTGAATTCCCGGGCGAGTCCCGTCTCGTGAAGGCGGGCGAACGCGGCGAACGGAATCCCGCATTCGGAATGGCCCCGGTTGAAGTCCCAGTTCTTGTGCACGGCAAAGCGATAGTCGGCCGCCGTGCCGCCGTGCGCGTCGACGCGCAGGGTGCCCGTCAGCCGGAATTCCAGTGCGCGCAGGGCGAGCCACCAGTCCGCGCTCCCGCGCCGGGTGATCAGCACGCCCCGCCAGCCGCTGTCCGCGGGGTAGGCCGAGGGGGTGCGGGGCCCGGCGGACCAGCGCTCCAGGGCCTCGGCGCGCCAGCGGTCCAGCTGTTCCTCCGCGGCGGCCCGTACCACCGGAAGGGCGAGCAGCTCCGCGGCGTCCACCCGGTAGGGCCCGCCGGTGCCGCGCAGGTAGTGCCGCAGGGTGCCCGCGGCGTGCCGGAGCCCGAGCGCGGACCACAGCGGGGGCAGGGCGCGGCAGACCGCGCGCAGCAGCAGGTCGTACGGGCGGACGGGCAGCTCCGCGAAGGGGGTGCGGCTGCCCGGCGCCGTGTCGTCCCGGCCGCCTGTGCGGCCGAGCGGCCGGGAGAGCTCGGTCTGACCCATACCGGGACATTAAGGGACCTCGCCCGGGCACGCCCGTCGGGGCGGGCGGCTGAGCGGCCGCCCGCCGGACCGCACGCCCCGCAGGGGGTTCCGTCAGTCGAAGACCGGGCCCTGCGTCCGGGTGCGCTTGATCTCGTAGAAGCCGGGGGTCGACGCCACCAGGAGCGTGCCGTCCCACAGCCGGGCCGCGGCCTCGCCCTTGGGGGCCGGGGTGACGACCGGGCCGAAGAAGGCGATCTGCTCGCCGTCGGCGCCCGGCACGGCGATGACCGGGGTGCCGACGTCCTGGCCGACCTTCTCGATGCCCTCCTGGTGGGAGGCGCGCAGCTCGGCGTCGAAGGCGTCGGAGTGGGCGGCGTCGGCCAGCTCGGCCGGGAGGCCGGCCTCCTCCAGGGCCGCGACGAGCGTCTCGTGCTCGGCCGGCAGGCCCTGGACGTGGATGCGGGTGCCGAGGGCGGTGTAGAGCGGGCCGAGGACGTCCGGGCCGTGCTTGCGGGCGGCGGCGATGCAGACCCGCACCGCGCCCCACGCGCTGCCGCCCTTGCGGAGCGCGGCGCGGTACTCCTCCGGTATCTCGTCGAGCTTGTCCTCGTTGAGGACGCCCAGGCTCATCACGTGCCAGCGGACCTCGACCGGCCGCACCTTCTCGACCTCCAGCATCCAGCGGGAGGTCATCCAGGCCCAGGGGCAGGCCGGGTCGAACCAGAAGTCGGCGACGGTCTTCTCAGGAGCGGTCACAGGAGTCTCCTCATACAAGCTGGTCAGTGAGCGCTTCAACAACCACACCCCGTGCCATGATTCCTGGTGTCGGCCGGAAGTCGAGACGAACCCAGGGAGCCCCGTCGTGCCCGGTGAGAACCTGACCCGTGAGGAGGCCCGCGAGCGGGCCCGGCTGCTGGCGGTGGACGCCTACGACGTGGCGCTCGACCTGCGCTCGGCCGTGGGGGCGGGCCCGTCGCCCCGGACGTTCCGCTCGGTGACCACGGTCAGGTTCCGCTGCGCCGAGCCGGGCGCGTCGAGCTTCGCGGACCTGGTGGCACCGTCGGTCACGTCGGTGACCCTCAACGGTGTGAGCCTGGACCCGGCGGCCGTCTTCGACGGCTCGCGGATCGCGCTCGAAGGGCTCGCCGCCGAGAACGTCCTGACCGTGGACGCCCAGTGCGCCTTCAGCCGGACCGGCGAGGGCCTGCACCGCTTCGTGGACCCGGAGGACGGCGAGGTCTACCTCTACACGCAGTACGAGCCGGCCGACGCCCGCCGCGTCTTCGCCGACTTCGAGCAGCCCGACCTCAAGGCGCCCTTCACCTTCGCGGTGACCGCGCCGGAGGGGTGGACGGTGCTGAGCAATGGCGAGCAGGAGGGCGAGCCGGCCCCGGCGGAGGGCGGCGGGGAGACCCGGCGCTTCGCGCCCACCCGGCCGATCTCCACCTACATCACGGCCGTCGTCGCGGGCCCGTACCACGTGGTGCGCGACCACTACAGCCGGACGTTCGACGACGGGACGGTGCTGGAGATCCCGCTGGGCGCGCTGTGCCGCAAGGGCCTGGCCCGGCACTTCGACGCCGACGAGATCTTCACCGTCACCAAGCAGGGCCTGGACTTCTTCCACGACCACTTCGACTACCCCTACCCCTTCGGCAAGTACGACCAGGCGTTCGTGCCGGAGTACAACCTGGGGGCGATGGAGAACCCGGGCTGCGTGACCTTCCGGGAGGAGTTCGTCTTCCGCGGCCGGGTGACGCAGTCGGCGTACGAGCGCCGGGCCAACGTCATCCTGCACGAGATGGCGCACATGTGGTTCGGCGACCTGGTGACGATGGAGTGGTGGGACGACCTGTGGCTCAAGGAGTCGTTCGCCGACTTCATGGGCTCCTTCTCGCAGGTCGAGGCCACCCGCTACGAGAACGCCTGGATCACCTTCGCCAACCAGCGCAAGTCCTGGGCCTACCGTGCCGATCAGCTGCCCTCCACCCACCCGGTCACGGCCGACATCCGGGACCTGGAGGACGCCAAGCTCAACTTCGACGGCATCACGTACGCCAAGGGCGCCTCGGTGCTCAAGCAGCTCGTCGCCTACGCGGGCCGGGACGCGTTCCTGGAGGGCGCCCGGCGCTACTTCAAGCGGCACGCCTACGGCAACACCCGCCTGGCGGACCTGCTGTCGGTGCTGGAGGAGACCTCCGGCCGGGACATGGCGGCCTGGTCGCGGTCCTGGCTGCAGACGGCCGGCGTCAACTCCCTGACCCCGCAGGCGACGTACGACGCGGCCGAGCGGATCACGGAGCTCGCGGTCCTCCAGGAGGCGGCCCCCTCCCACCCCGAGCTGCGCCCGCACCGGGTGGCCGTGGGCCTGTACCGCCGGGTCGACGCGGACGGCACGCTCGTGCGGTACGCCCGTGCGGAGGTGGACGTCGCCGGGCCGCGCACGGCCGTGCCGGAGCTCGCCGGAGCCGAGAAGCCGGATCTGATCCTCGTCAACGACGACGACCTCACGTACTGCAAGATCCGCTTCGACGAGGGCTCGCTGGCCACCCTGCGCAAGCACCTGGGCGACCTCACCGACCCCCTGGCACGAGCCCTGTGCTGGTCCGCCCTGTGGAACCTCACCCGCGACGCGCTGATGCCCGCCCGCGACTTCCTGGACCTGGTGGAGCGCTTCGCCGGCGCCGAGACCGAGGTCGGCGTGCTCCAGATGCTCCAGACGTGGGCACGCAGCGCCCTGGTGCACTACACGGCGGCCGACGGCCGGGGACCGGCCGGCCGGTCCCTCGCCGCCGCCGCCCTGCGGGAGCTGCGGCTGGCCGAGCCCGGCAGCGGCCACCAGCTGGCGTGGATGAGGTTCTTCGCCCAGCTGGCGAGCTCGGAGGCCGACCTCCAGCTGCTGCGCGGGCTGCTCGCCGGCACCGGGAAGATCGACGGGCTGGAGGTCGACCAGGAGCTGCGCTGGACGTTCCTGGGGACGCTCGCCGCGCGCGGCGCGGCCGACGAGGCGGCCGTGGCGGCCGAGCTGAGCCGGGACAACACCGCCTCCGGCAAGCGGCACCAGGTGCGCTGCCTGGCCTCCCGGCCGTCCGCCGACGTCAAGGCCGAGGCGTGGGAGGCGGTCGTCGAGTCCGACGACCTCTCCAACGCCCTCGCCGAGGCCACCATCGCGGGCTTCGACCAGCCGGGGCAGCGGGAGCTGCTGGCGCCCTTCGCGCGGCGGTACTTCGAGGTGATCGAGCGGGTCTGGCGGGAGCGGTCCATCGAGATCGGCATGGCCGTGGTGCGCGGCCTGTTCCCGATGCTCCAGGACGACCGGCGGACGCTGGGGATGGCCGACGCCTGGCTGGCGGAGCACGCGGACGCCGCCCCGGCGCTGCGCCGACTGGTCCTGGAGGCCCGGGACGACCTGGACCGGGCGCTGCGGGCCCAGCGCTGCGACGCCGCGGCCGGCTGACCCGGAGCCCCTGACCCTTTTCGGCAGTCGAACGCCCGTACTTTAAGCCGACGTTGTCCGGATTTGCCGACGGGCCTGTAACAGCGGTTAGGAGGGGCGCGGGGGGTGGGAATGGCCGGGGCATGAACCCCGACACCCCACTCTCGCCGCGCCCCCTGCACCACCTCTCCGACGTGCGTCACCGGGTCCTGACCTCGCGTCAGCTACGGGACCACGGCGTGCCGGGGGCGGCCGCGGCGGAGCGCTGCCGGCCCGGCGGTCCGTGGCAGCAGCTCCTCCCCGGCGTCTTCCTGCTCCGGACCGGGCCGGCCACCAGCGAGGAGCGCCTGCACGCCGCGCTGCTCTACACCGTGCCGCGCACCCAGGGCCCGCCCGCCCGGCCCGGGCCGGGCGCGACGACGGCGGCCGCCCGGGAGGCGGCGGCGGACCCGTACGGCGATGCCATGATCACCGGGGCCGCGGCGCTGGCCCTGTACCGCTTCACCTCCGTGCCCCCGCTGCTCTCCCTGGACCGCATCGACGTCCTCGTGCCGCGCACCCGGCGGCTGCGGGCGACCGGGTTCGTCCGGCTGGTGCGGGCGTCCGCGCCGCCACGGCCGCGGTCCCTGACGGGCGTGCCGGTGGCTCCGGTCCCCCGGGCGGTCGCCGATGCCGTCGCGCACCTGACGGACGCCGCCACGGTGCGCCGCCTGCTGACCGAGGCGGTGCGCGGCGGCCACTGCGAAGCGGCGGCGTTGGTAAGGGAGCTGACGCGGGCTCGGCTGCTGAGCCGGCCGTACGTGGTGGACGCCGTCGACACCCTGCTCGCCGAGGGCCGGGCCGTGTCGGAGGGCCGGCTCTACGACCTGGTGCGCGAGTACGGGCTGCCTGTCCCGCTGTGGAACGTGGACCTGCGGCTGCCCGGCGGGCGCCACCTGGGCAAGGTGGACGCCTACTGGCCCGAGCACAGCGTGGCGCTGGAGATCGACTCGCGGCCCGCCCGGCAGGAGACGGACGCGTTGTGGTCGGAGCAGTTCCACAAGCGGGAGCACCTGGAGCGGATCGGGGTGACCGTCGTGCACGTCACGCCGAAGAAGCTGCGGGAGACGCCCGAGCAGCAGGCCGCGGTGGTCCGCACCGCCCTGATGGCGTCGGACGACCGCGACCCCGCCGCGTATCTCGTGGTGCTGCCCCGGTGAGAGCCGGGGCGGGGGCCTCAGCGGGCGGAGCGGAGCACCAGCTCGGTGTTGCGGTCCGCGGGCGCGCCGCTCAGGGAGGTGTCCGAGCCGGGGGCGTTGAAGGCCAGCTCGCGGTAGAGGGAGGCCAGGCCGGTCTGGGAGAGGTCGCGGAAGTCGGTGCGGTAGGGCGCGGCGGACTCGATGAGGGTCGTGAAGAGGGAGACCGTCCCGTCGCGGTTGTCCGTGACCTCGATGACGCGGGCCAGCTGGGGGTAGTCCACGTGCGAGGCGGTGGCGATCTCCCAGAAGGTGCCCCGCGGCCGGATGCGGTTGCGGTGGCTGTGGCCGTTGATCCAGGCCAGCACGTTGGCGTGGCGCTGGAAGAGGGCGATCAGCTCGTTGCCGTCGTGCCGGTCCTCGCCGGGGCGCGCGGGGTCGGGGGTGAGGTTGTCCATGCTCCAGCTGGGGTGGTGGCTGAAGACGAGCACGTACTGGCCCTCGTAGCGCTTCAGGGTCCGCTCCAGCCAGCGCAGTTGGCCCGTGCCGATCGAGCCCTGGTAGTGGCCGCCGGGGTCGGTGGTGTCGAGGCTGATGCCGACGACCCGGTCGGAGATCTTGAAGGAGTAGTAGAGGTTGCCCGAGTCGAGGTTGTCGCGGGTGTAGCCGTGCCCGGCGGGGCCGCGGCCCTTGTAGCGCTGGTCGAGGTGGAGCGAGATGTACTGGCGGGCCGTCAGGGGCACGCGGCGCGGGTCGGGGGTGACGGTGCGCATGTCCTTCTTGTGGGCGCGCAGCAGGTCCCGGATGCGCTCGCCCTTGGGGTCGACGCCCTTGGCCTCGCCCTCCATGAGCCATTTGGCCTCGGCCGCGGAGATGAGCTGGAGCTTCTTGTCGCCGACGGAGACGTCCTGCAGGAAGGTGCCCGTGGCCGGGTAGCAGCCGCCGGAGAGCAGGTCGTGGTTGCCGAAGGTGGAGTACCAGGGGATGTTCAGGCCGGGGCTGCTGACCCGGCGGGTGGCCGCGGCCAGGTAGCCGTCGATGCGCGGGTAGCCGAGCTGCTTGTCGTTGTCCCGCAGGGCGGTGTCGGGGTGCCAGTAGAGCTTGAGGCCGCTGTTCTGCACGCCTTCGTAGTGGCGCGGGTCGCCGGTGTTGGGCTCCATCCGGCCGCCGCTGAGGGCCGTGAGGTACCACTCCGCCTCGATGCGGGCGTTTTCGTCGCCGTTGTCGCCGGTGGTGACGACGAAGCCCAGCGGCGAGCCGGTGGCCGGGCCGCGGCGGAGCTTGTTGACCCGCTCGACCAGCGAGACCACGCCCGGCAGGGTGAGCGCCTCGTGCGGCCGCCAGGCGCCGGGCTCGCCGGCGCGGAAGAACTCGTAGCGCAGCGGGTGCTGCACGTCGGTGAGGTGGAGGTCGGTGAACTGCACGAAGGAGGCCAGCGTGGTGCGCCGGTCCTCGCGGCCGGGGCGGGCCTCGCCCAGCTCCGTGCGCAGGAGGCGGGACCAGCCGGGGCCGTCGCCCAGGCGCCGGTAGCCGCCGCTGCCCCGGGGGGCGGCGACGGAGAGGAGGGTGGTGCCCTCGGCCGTGGGGGCCGCCGCGGCGGCCGCGGCGCGCGCGTGGTCGGCCGGTCCCGCCCGGCCCGCCGGGGCCGCGGGGCCGGCGGCGGTCGCGGAGCCGTCGGCGCCCAGGGCGAGGCCGATCCCGGTGGTGGCGGTCACGGCGCCGGCGGCGGCGAGGAAGGCACGGCGGTCGAGGCCGGCGGCACCTGATCTGTCGGATCTGCGATACATATGCGGTCTCCCCGAGTGCGAACGCGAAGGGCGTACTGGCGGCAGTCGTGCGGTGCTGTCAGCGCTGTTGTGGCCTGCTGGGGCCTACTGGGGTCCTGTCACTGAGGATGGTTGGCAGCGGGGGTGGCCTGGGCGTGAACGCGGCCGCAACGGCCGCCGCCGATCACCTCACATCGATCTTGGCGATTGCGAACGGACATACAGCACTCGTCCCCTGGCGGACTGACGCTCATTCAGCGTTCACCCTCGGGGGGAAGGACCGGCCGGTCGTGGGGCCAGCCCGCCGAGAAGGGTGTAGTCCGTTTGCTCTACACCCTCTGAGCTGCGGGAACGCCACTGACCGCTTCACGGCGTTAGGCACGCTTCCTCCCGGGTGGCGCGTGGCGGGTTTACGCCATCCATACGTTCCCTCACTGACAACTCTCCCCAAACCCCCGCCACTTCCATAAAAGTGATCGGTCATCCGGCTCCGATTTTCGGACGCCCGCAGGACAGCAGCCCCGTCACGTCAACCTCCACGTCACTACAGCTAGGGATGTTCATGACCCCCGAATCCCGGAACGCGCCCTCCGGCGGCGCGAGACGCGCGGCCCGAATAGCGATCGCGGCCGGTCTGGTGGCCGCGCTCACCGCGGCGGGCGGCGCGTCCGCCTTCGCCGACGGACCGGCCCCCGCGCCGGGCAACTCCGCGCCGCCCAAGCTCGGTTCGCAGGACGCGGCGCTGCTCGCCGACGCCAAGGCCGACGGCGACAAGACCGTCACGATGATGATCGCCACCGCGCCCGGGCAGACCGGTCAGGTCGCCGGGCAGCTCGACGCCATCAAGGGCGCCTCGGTCGGGCAGACCTACGACAAGCTCGGCTACGTCCGGGCGACCGTGCCCACCGCGAAGGCCGACGCCGCGATCGAGGAGGCGCAGAAGCTCCCCTCCGTGCACGGCATCGACCTCAAGGAGGAGATCAAGCTCCCCGACCCGACCCCGCGGGCCGACGCCGCCGAGGGGACGAAGCGCGGCAAGGCCGGCGCCTACCCGGCCCCCGACCGCCGCACCCCGGCGAAGAACCCCTACCAGCCGGCCTTCGAGACGGGCGCCGTCGACTTCGTCGAGGACCACCGCAAGGCCGACGGCCGCGGTGTGACCATCGGCATCCTCGACTCCGGGATCGACCTCGGCCACCCGGCGCTGCAGAAGACCACCACCGGCGAGCGCAAGATCGTCGACTGGGTCACCGCCACGGACCCGCTGACCGACCGGGACGGCACCTGGCTGCCGATGACGACCTCCGTCGGCGGCCCAAGCTTCTCCTTCAACGGCCGCACCTACACCGTTCCCGCGGGCACCTACGACGTCAGCCTCTTCCGGGAAAGCGCCACCACCGGCGGCGACATGAAGGGCGACCTCAACCGGGACGGCGACACCACCGACTCCTGGGCCGTCCTGTACGACAAGGCCAAGGGCACCGTCCGCGTCGACCTGGACGACAACGGCGACTTCGGCAACGACGAGGAGATGAAGCCGTACAAGGACGGCTTCCAGATCGGCTACTTCGGCAAGGACGACGCCGCCACCCCCATCGCCGAGCGCATCCCCTTCGTCGTGCAGATCCGCAAGGACGTGCCGATGGACCCCAAGGGCGGCGACTGGGTCGGCAAGAAGGCCGACTTCGTCAACATCGGGGTCATCGAGTCCGAGCACGGCACCCACGTCGCGGGCATCACCGCGGCCCACAGCCTCTTCGGCGGAAAGATGAACGGCGCCGCCCCCGGCGCGAAGCTGGTCTCCTCCCGGGCCTGCACCTGGAGCGGCGGCTGCACCAACGTCGCGCTCACCGAGGGCATGATCGATCTCGTGGTGAACCGCGGTGTCGACATCGTCAACATGTCGATCGGCGGCCTGCCGGCCCTCAACGACGGCAACAACGCCCGCGCCGAGCTCTACACCCGCCTCATCGACACCTACGGTGTGCAGCTGGTGATCTCCGCGGGCAACAGCGGCCCCGGCACCAACACCATCGGCGACCCCGGCCTGGCCGACAAGGTCATCAGCGTCGGCGCCTCGGTGTCGAAGGAGACCTGGGCCGCCAACTACGGCTCCGAGGTCACCACGAAGTACGCGATGCTGCCCTTCTCCTCCCGCGGCCCGCGCGAGGACGGCGGCTTCACCCCGACGATCACCGCCCCCGGCGCATCGGTGAACACCACACCCACCTGGGAGCCGGGCGCGCCCGTCGCCGAGGCCGGCTACGCGCTCCCGCCGGGCTACGGGATGCTCCAGGGCACCTCGATGGCCGCCCCGCAGGCCGCGGGCGCCTCGGCGCTGCTGATCTCCGCCGCCAAGCAGAAGCGGATGAAGCTCACCCCCGCCGACCTGCGGACGGCGCTGACCAGCACCGCGAAGCAGATCAAGGGCTTCCAGGCGCACGAGCAGGGCGCCGGCCTGATGAACATCGAGGACGCCTGGGAGCTGCTGCGCGAGGGCGCGACCGCCCACACGTACACGGTCAAGGCGCCCGTCTCCACGGCCCTGTCCTCCCGGCTGAAGACCCCGGGCTTCGGCACCGGCCTCTACGACCGCGAGGGCGGCCTGAAGCCGGGCGAGGAGCGGACCTACGACGTGAGCGTCACCCGCACCTCGGGGCCCGCCAAGGGCGTGTGGCACGAGCTGAAGCTGCGGAACAACGACGGCACCTTCAAGATCGTCGGCGAGGACGAGGTCAAGCTGCCGCTGAACCGGCCGGTGACCGTCAAGGTCAGGGCCAAGGCGAAGACGGCCGGCATCCACAGCGCGGTCCTCACCGTGGACGACGACCGCACCGAGGGCGTCGACCAGCAGATCCTCACGACCGTCGTCGCCGCCGAGCCGCTGGCCGCGGAGGGCTGGAAGAAGTCCGCCAAGGCCACCCGCAACGCCTCGACCTCGTACTTCGTGACCGTGCCCCAGGGCACCAAGTCGCTGGACGTGGCCCTCTCCGGCCTGGCCGAGGGCAGCCAGACGCGGTTCATCGCCATCAGCCCCTACGGCGTGCCGGCGGACCCGACCTCGACGGTCAACTGCTACCCGAACTACCCGAACCTGGCCAACACCTGCCGCCCTGACCAGCGGTCTTACGCCAATCCGGTGCCCGGTGTCTGGGAGATCGAGGTGGAGTCGCGGCGCACGTCACCGCTGCTGGAGAACCCGTACACGCTGACGGTGACGGGGAAGAGCGGCACGGTTGCCCCGTAATTCCGGGTGATCACCGCCGGCGGGGCGGGCCCACGGTATGGAGGCCCGCCCCGGAACAACGGGAGGCGGCGGGGCCGGAGGGGTGGGGGTCCGGGGCGCTGACGTGTATGTGCGGGCCCAAGGTGAGGGTGAGCTCGCGCTCGGGGGCACCGGGCCCGTAAATATACGGCCCCGGACCCCCACCCCGCAGGCCCCGTCGCCGCACCCCGCCGACCCACGCGCGGGGATCCGGCCCCCACTCCGTCCCGGCCCTCGGACAATGGATTGGACTTTTGGGGCGGGTAGCACCTCATGATGGAACTGTTTAGGCCAGGTGAGCTGTCCCTGGCAGTGACAGATGTGCTGTACATGATGAGGGAGTGCCCGTGAGGATCGGAATCGTCGGAGCCACCGGACAGGTCGGCGGAGTCATGCGCAGCATCCTCGCCGAGCGCAAATTTCCGGTCAGCGAGCTGCGCCTGTTCGCCTCCGCGCGGTCCGCCGGATCCACGCTCCCGTGGCAGGGCACGGAGATCACCGTCGAGGACGCGGCCACGGCCGACTACAGCGGCCTGGACATCGTGCTGTTCTCCGCCGGCGGGGCCACCTCCCGCGCGCTCGCCGAGAAGGTCGCCTCCCAGGGCGCCGTCGTGATCGACAACTCCTCGGCGTGGCGGATGGACCCCCAGGTCCCCCTCGTCGTCTCCGAGGTCAACCCGCACGCGGTCGCGGACCGCCCCAAGGGCATCATCGCCAACCCGAACTGCACCACCATGGCCGCCATGCCCGTGCTGCGCCCGCTGCACGACGAGGCGGAGCTGACCACCATGGTCGCCACCACCTACCAGGCCGTCTCCGGCTCCGGTGTGGCCGGTGTGGCCGAGCTGCACGGCCAGGCGAGCAAGGTCATCGGCGAGGCCGAGAAGCTGGCCCACGACGGCGAGGCCGTCCAGTTCCCCGAGCCCGCCGTCTACAAGCGCCCCATCGCCTTCAACGTGCTGCCGCTCGCGGGCAGCATCGTCGACGACGGCAGCTTCGAGACCGACGAGGAGCAGAAGCTCCGCAACGAGTCCCGCAAGATCCTGGGCATTCCCGGCCTGAAGGTCTCCGGCACCTGCGTCCGGGTCCCGGTCTTCTCCGGCCACTCCCTCCAGGTCAACGTCTCCTTCGCGCGGCCGCTGAGTGTCGAGCGCGCCTACGAGCTGCTGAAGGACGCCCCCGGCGTGGAGCTCTCCGAGATCCCCACGCCGCTCCAGGCTGCGGGCAAGGACGCCTCCTACGTGGGCCGCGTCCGCGTCGACGAGACCGTCGAGAACGGCCTCGCCCTCTTCGTCTCCAACGACAACCTCCGCAAGGGCGCGGCGCTCAACGCCGTCCAGATCGCGGAGCTCGTCGCGGCAGAGCCGGCCGGCTGAGGCCGGGCACCTCGCGCGGGCCGGAGGCCGGGCACCACGGTGCCCGGCCTCCGGCGTATCCGGGGGCGGGCGGGCCCCACCACCGGTGGGGTCTCCGTGGAAGGATGGGCGGAAAGTCACGATGTCAAGGAGATGCCCAGGTGCCTGGAACGAACCTGACCCGCGAAGAGGCGCAGCGGCGGGCGCAGCTGCTCACCGTCGACTCCTACGAGATCGACCTCGATCTGTCCGGCGCCCAGGAGGGCGGTACGTACCGCTCCGCGACGGTGGTGCGGTTCACGGCGGCCGAGGCGGGCGCGGAGTCGTTCATCGATCTGGTGGCCCCGGCCGTGCGCGAGGTCGTGCTGAACGGCGTCGCGCTCGACGCGGACGCGGTGTTCGCGGACAGCCGGATCGCGCTGCCGGGCCTGCTGGCCGGGGAGAACGAGCTGAAGGTCGTCGCGGACTGCGCGTACACCAACACCGGTGAGGGGCTGCACCGGTTCGTCGACCCGGTCGACGAGCAGGCGTACCTCTACACCCAGTTCGAGGTGCCGGACGCGCGCCGGGTGTTCGCGTCCTTCGAGCAGCCCGATCTGAAGGCGACCTTCCGGTTCACGGTGAAGGCGCCCGAGGGCTGGACCGTGATCTCCAATTCCCCGACGCCCGAGCGCCCCGCGGACAACATCTGGCGCTTCGAGCCGACACCGCGGATCTCCACGTACATCACCGCGCTGATCGCCGGCCCGTACCACAGCGTGCACAGCGTGTACGAGAAGGACGGGCGCAGCGTCCCGCTGGGCATCTACTGCCGTCCCTCGCTGGCGGAGTTCCTCGACGCGGACGCGATCTTCGAGGTGACGCGGCAGGGCTTCGAGTGGTTCGAGGAGAAGTTCGCCTACGACTACCCCTTCGCCAAGTACGACCAGCTGTTCGTGCCGGAGTTCAACGCGGGCGCGATGGAGAACGCGGGCGCGGTCACCATCCGCGACCAGTACGTGTTCCGCTCGAAGGTGACGGACGCGGCGTACGAGACCCGCGCCGAGACCATCCTGCACGAGCTGGCGCACATGTGGTTCGGCGACCTGGTCACCATGGAGTGGTGGAACGACCTGTGGCTGAACGAGTCGTTCGCCACGTACACCTCGATCGCCTGCCAGGCGGCGGCGCCCGGCTCGCGGTGGCCGCACTCGTGGACGACGTTCGCCAACTCCATGAAGACGTGGGCCTACCGGCAGGACCAGCTGCCCTCGACCCACCCGATCATGGCGGACATCCGCGACCTGGACGACGTGCTCGTCAACTTCGACGGGATCACGTACGCCAAGGGCGCGTCGGTGCTCAAGCAGCTCGTCGCGTACGTGGGCGAGGAGGAGTTCTTCCGTGGCGTGCAGGCGTATTTCAAGGCGCACGCGTTCGGCAACACCCGCCTGAGCGACCTGCTGGGCGCGCTGGAGGAGACCTCCGGGCGCGACCTGAAGACCTGGTCGAAGGCGTGGCTGGAGACGGCCGGCATCAACGTCCTGCGCCCGGAGATCGAGGTCGCCGAGGACGGCACGATCACGTCCTTCGCGGTCCGGCAGGAGGCCCCGGCGCTGCCCGCCGGCGCCCAGGGCGAGCCGACCCTGCGCCCGCACCGGATCGCGATCGGCGCCTACGACCTGGACGCGGCCGGGAAGCTGGTGCGCACCGACCGGTTCGAGCTGGACGTCGACGGCGAACTGACGCCGGTCGCGGCCCTGGTGGGCCGCAAGCGGCCCGCCGTCGTGCTGCTCAACGACGACGACCTGTCGTACGCGAAGGTGCGGCTGGACGAGGAGTCCCTGCGGGTCGTCACCGCGCACCTCGGTGACTTCACCGCCTCCCTCCCCCGCGCGCTGTGCTGGGCGTCCGCCTGGGACATGACGCGCGACGGGGAGCTGGCCACCCGCGACTACCTCGCCCTCGTCCTCTCCGGCATCACCAAGGAGTCGGACATCGGCGTCGTGCAGTCGCTGCAGCGGCAGACGAAGCTGGCCCTGGAGCTGTACGCGGACCCGGCCTGGCGCGAGACGGGCCTGGCACGCTGGACCGAGGCGTCCCTGGAGCAGCTGCGGGCGGCGGAGCCGGGCAGCGACCACCAGCTGGCCTGGGCGCGGACGTTCGCCGCGACGGCCCGCACCGGCGAGCAGCTGGACCTGCTGCAGGGGCTGCTGGACGGCACCGAGGCGATCGAGGGCCTGGCCGTCGACACCGACCTGCGCTGGTCGCTGCTGGAGCGCCTGGCCGCGACCGGCCGGGCCGACGAGAAGGCGATCGCGGCGGAGCTGGAGCGCGACCGGACCTCGGCGGGCGAGCGGCACGCCGCGTCGGCCCGTGCCGCGCGGCCGACGGCCGAGGCCAAGGCCGAGGCGTGGGCGTCGGTCGTGGAGTCCGACCAGCTGCCCAACGCGATGCAGGAGGCGGTCATCGGCGGCTTCGTGCAGGCCGACCAGCGGGAGCTGCTCGCCGCGTACAGCGGGAAGTACTTCGCGGTGGTCAAGGACCTGTGGGAGAGCCGCAGCCACGAGATCGCCCAGCAGATCGCGGTCGGCCTCTACCCGGCGCTGCTGGCCTCGAAGGAGACGCTGGACGCGACGGACGCGTGGCTCGCGTCGGCCGCTCCGAACGCGGCCCTGCGCCGGCTGGTGACGGAGTCCCGCGCGGGCGTGGAGCGGGCGCTGAAGGCCCAGGCGGCGGACGCCGCGGCCTGACGCCTCCCCGGGCACGAGGGCGCCCCGGCCGTTCACCGGCCGGGGCGCCCTCGGCGTTTTCCCGCTCGCGGGCGGGAGGGGTCAGCTGTCCTGTTCGGCCCTGGCGCGGCGCCGGGCGAGCAGGGCCGCGCGGCGCTCGTCGAACTTGGTGGCCTGGTCGTCGAGGCCGCCCATGTACAGGCCGAGCTCCTCCTGGGCGCGCAGCCCGTCCGGGCCGAGCCCGGTGATGTCGAGGACCTTCAGGAAGCGCAGCACCGGCTGGAGCACGTCGTCGTGGTGGATGCGCAGGTTGTAGATGCCGCCGATGGCCATCTGGGCGGCGGCGCGCTCGAAGCCGGGGATGCCGTGGCCGGGCATCCGGAAGTCGACGACGACGTCCCGCACGGCGCTCATGGTCTGGTCGGGCGCGAGCTCGAACGCCTTGCCCAGGAGGTTGCGGTAGAAGACCATGTGCAGGTTCTCGTCGGTGGCGATCCGGGCGAGCATGCGGTCGCAGACCGGGTCGCCGGAGTGGTGGCCGGTGTTGCGGTGCGAGATGCGGGTGGCCAGCTCCTGGAAGGCGACGTAGGCGACCGAGTGCAGCATGCTGTGCCGGTTGTCGGACTCGAAGCCCTCGGACATGTGCTGCATGCGGAACCGCTCCAGCGCGACCGGGTCGACGGCGCGCGAGGTCAGCAGGTAGTCGCGCATGACGATGCCGTGCCGGCCCTCCTCCGCCGTCCAGCGGTGGACCCAGGTGCCCCAGGCGCCGTCGCGTCCGAAGAGCGAGGCGATCTCGTGGTGGTAGCTGGGGAGGTTGTCCTCGGTCAGGAGGTTGACGATCAGGGCGGTGCGCCCGATGTCGGTGACCTTGGACTGCTCGGGGGCCCAGGCTTCGCCGCCCATGATCCCGTCGAAGTTACGGCCGTCGCTCCACGGCACGTACTCGTGCGGCATCCACTCCTTGGCCACCTTCAGGTGCCGGTTGAGCTCGGCCTCGACGACCTCTTCGAGGGCGTACAACAGGCGGCTGTCGCTCCATACGGCCCGGGCGTGGTGGCGGAGGGGGGCGATGGTCACAGACAGCTCCAGCGGGGTGGGGGACGATCTTACTTACGCATCCGTAGGTTACGACACCGTAGGTTAAGGCAGCGGTAAACGGCAAGACCTGCTGGAATATTGAGCTCCACTTCTTTTCGGCCCGCGTCCGGTTCCGGCCCCTTCACACCGGAAAACCGGCCGGGAACGCGAAAGAGCCCGGCGTCTTCCGGTCCTGTTCGGACCGGAAGACGCCGGGCTCGGTGCTCGGGGGCGCCGCGCGGGGCGGCGGCGGAGTCAGCGCGTGCGCGGGTGGTGGGTGTCGTGAGTGGCGGGGTTGTCCGAGTGCCTGGCGGCGACCATGACCAGGCCGGCGATCACCAGGAAGAGGACGATCGGCGCGGCGACGTAGAGGCCGAGGGTGTCCATCAGGTTCAGGCCCGGACCCGGGTCGTCACCGTCGTCGCGGGTGAGCGCGAACGCGGGGGACGACATCAGCAGCATCAGCATTGTGCCGGTGGCGATGGCACCGGCACGCACGGCGTTCTTGTTGACCTTATTGCTCACGGGCTCAACGTATCGGACCCGCGCGCACCCCGCGCGTCCGGGGTGGCCCTTGAGGTATCTCCTCGCGGTCACGGGCCCCTGCGGGCGGCCCGCACGTCCTCCATCAGGGCGTGCAGCCGGGGCGAGGCGGCCAGCTCCTCCAGCGTCACCGGCCGGCCCGCCGCGTCCGCGACGGGCAGCCGCCAGTTCGGGTACTCGTCCCACGTGCCCGGCAGGTTCTGCGGCCGCCGGTCCCCCACCGCGTCGGGCAGCCAGACGCCGATCAGCCGCGCGGGGGTCAGCAGCAGATAGCGGTGCACGGCCCGGATCGCCGCCTCCTCGTCGGCCCGTCCCTCCGGCAGCAACCCCAGCCGGCCGAACAGCGCCAGCCACTCCGCCACGTCCCGGGCGTCCTCCCGCTGCTCCTCGGCCAGCGGGCGGCCCAGCAGCCCCAGCCGGTGCCGCAGCTCGACGTGGTCGCCGGTCAGGCGGGCCGCGGTGCTCGGCAGGTCGTGGGTGGTGGCGGTGGCCAGGCACCCGGGCCGCCAGCGGCCGGGCTCCAGCGGCTCGGCAGACCCGCCTTTCCCACCGGCCCCACCGTCTTCGCTGGCCCCGCCCTCCTCTCCCGCCCGGTAATCCCGCTCGAACCACAGCACCGACGTCCCCAGCACCCCCCGCTCGGCCAGCGCCTCCCGCACGCCCGGCTCGACGGTGCCCAGGTCCTCGCCCAGGACGGCCGCGCCCGCCCGGTGGGCCTCCAGGGCGAGGACCCCGAGCATGGCCTCCGGGTCGTAGCGGACGTACGTCCCCTGGTGCGGCTCCATGCCCCGCGGCACCCACCACAGCCGGAACAGGCCCATCACGTGGTCGACGCGCAGCGCGCCCGCGTGCCTCAGCAGGGCCCGCAGCAGATCGCGGTACGGGCCGTAGCCCGTGGCCTCCAGGGCGTCGGGGCGCCAGGGCGGCAGGCCCCAGTCCTGGCCCCGGGCGTTGAACGCGTCGGGGGGCGCGCCGACGGACATCCCGGCGGCGAACGCGTCCTGCTGCGCCCAGGCGTCCGCGCCGTGCGGGTGGACGCCCACGGCCAGATCGTGGACGAGGCCGACGCGCATCCCCGCCTCCCGGGCGGCCCGCTGGGCGCCGGCCAGCTGCTGGTCGGTGAGCCAGGCGAGGCGGCAGTGGAAGTCGACGCGGTCCAGGAGCTCGCCGCGGGCGCGGGCGGTGCGGGCGGAGCGGGGGTCCTTCAGGGCGCCGGGCCAGGCCCGCCAGTCGGGGCCGTACACCTCCGCCAGGGCGCACCAGGTGGAGTGGTCGTCGAGCGCCTGGCCCTGCTCGGCCACGAAGGCGTCGTAGGCCGCCCGCCGCCCGGGGCCGAGCGGCACGGCCGCCAGCAGCTCCAGGGCCTCGCGCTTGGCGGCCCAGACGGCGTCCCGGTCGATGAGCGCGCCGTCGTGCAGGACGGCGTCGCGCAGCGCGGCGGCCCGGCAGGCCGCCCGGCCGGCGCGCTCCCTCGCCTCACCCGTGAGGTAGGCGAACTCGGCGACGTCCTCGATCCGCAGATAGACCGGGTCGGGGAAGCGCCGGGAGGACGGGCGGTAGGGCGAGGGGTCCGTGGGGGCGCCGGGCACGGCCGCGTGCAGGGGGTTGACCTGCACGAAGTCGGAGCCGAAGGTGCGCCCGGACCAGGCGGCGAGCTCCGTCAGATCACCGAGGTCGCCCATGCCCCAGGAGCGGGCGGACAGCAGGGAGTACAGCTGCACGAGGAAGCCGTGGCCGCGCTCGGGGGGCTCGGGCAGCCGCTCCGGGGCGACGATCAGGGAGGCGGTGGCGGTCCGGCCGTCGGGGGCGTGGGCGCGCAGCAGGTGCCGGCCGAGGGGCAGCTCACCGGCGGGGCCCGCGGCGGGGGCGGCCCCGAACAGGGCCGCGGCCTCCCAGGGCTCGCTGCCCCCGTCCTCGGTGTCCACCCGGAGCGTGGTGCCCTCCGGGAGCGCGGGCAGCCCCCGCCGGGGAGCGTGCGGCGCCCGGCCGGGCGCCGCGCGGAGGACGACCGTCGCGGGCAGCAGGCGGCGGTGCCCGGCCTGGGCGTGGGCCTCCAGGGCGTCCTTGACGGCCCGCGGGGTGGAGGCGTCGACGCCGAGGGCGGCGAGGACGGCGACGACGGTGTCCTCGGGGACCGGCGCGCTCCGGCCGGGCACGGGCTCGTAGGAGGTGGTGACGCCATGCAGGTCGGCGAGCTGCGCTCGGCCCATTCAGACCTCCGCTGTCTCCGTGCCGGAGACCATGGCCCCGGCCGGTTCGCTGGTGAGGGGGGTTTCGGTGGTGAGCGGGGGCTCACTGGTGAGCGGGGTGGCGTCGGCGAGCGGCGGCTCGCTGGTCAGCGGGGGCTCCACGGTCTCGGGTATATCGGATAGATCGGACGGACCGGGGAGGTCCGCGTACTCGGCGAGGCCGGAGGGGTCGTCGAGGCCGTTGAGGCCGTGGAGACCGGACAGGCCGGTGAGGCCGGAGAGCAGGAGTTCAGCGGACGCGGCCACAGGGGCCTCCCGAGGTGGACGGCAATGGGTCACGTCTGCCCTACCCACTCGCGGCGGTCGCAGACGTACGGATCTGAGGCACCCCCTCCTCCCTCCCGTCCCGCCGTCCACCCCTTTTGCACCCCTCGAATGCGCGTGCACCCACCGACGCGCCGGGCAATGCACGCACTTCGGTCACGCGCGTTGACACGTACACCGGCTGGTGATGGGGTCGCCCCCACCGGCACGACACCGAGGGGCCGTGCCACCGAGGGGCGAGGAGACGGCTGTGCACTTCCGGGGCAGCAACTCCCCTGCGGATCCTCCCGTTCACCCCGTTCGCCCCCTGCCGTCCCCCTCTTCCGGCTCTTCCGGCCACCCCCGCCGGGCCGGGGCCACGGTCCTGGCGGCCGCCCTGCTGGGCGGGCTGCTCGGCGGGTCGGGCGACGCCCTCGCCGCGCCCCGGCCGGACGGCCCCGCGCAGGCCGCTCCCGACCGGGAGAGCGACGGCGCACCGCCCCCGGTGTGGCCCCGCCCCCAGAGCTCGCGCGCCGTGGGCTCCCCCGTCCCGATCGGTGCCGAGGTCACCGTCATGGCCGAGCGGGGCACCGACCCGTACGCCGTCGAGGCGCTCCGCGCGCTGCTGCGCGACCTGGGCGCCCGCACGGTCGTGGACGCCGAGCCCGGCGGCACCCCGCCGCCGCGCGGGCTGATCGTGCACGCGGACGGAAAGAGCGCCGAGGACGCCCTGCGCAAGCTCGGTGCCCCCGCGGTGGGCGATCTGCCCACGGGCGGTTACCGGCTGGCGACCGGGCAGGTCGACGGCCGGCCGACGGTGGCGCTGGCCGGGGTCGGCGCGGACGGGCTCTTCCACGCGGCCCAGACACTGCGGCAGCTGGCGGTGGGCCCGGACAGCGGGGCCGCCGAGGCCGGCGGCCGCGCCTTCGCCGGCGTGGTGATCCGCGACTGGCCGGGCACGGCGGTGCGCGGTCTGACCGAGGGGTTCTACGGCCGGCCCTGGAGCCGGGAACAGCGGCTCGCCCAGATCGATTTCCTGGGCCGGACGAAGCAGAACCGCTATCTGTACGCGCCCGGCGACGACCCCTACCGCCAGGCCCGCTGGCGCGCCCCCTACCCGGCCGAGCAGCGCGCGGAGTTCCGTGCCCTGGCCGAGCGCGCCCGCCGCAACCACGTGACGCTCGGCTGGGCGCTCTCCCCGGGGCAGTCCATGTGCTTCTCCTCCGAGCGCGACCTGCGGGACCTCAAGCGCAAGGTCGACGGGATGTGGGCGCTGGGCGTGCGGGCCTTCCAGCTCCAGTTCCAGGACGTGAGTTACAGCGAGTGGCACTGCGGCGCGGACTCCGAGGAGTTCGGGCGCGGCCCGAAGGCGGCGGCGAAGGCGCAGGCGAAGGTCGCGGGGGTGCTCGCCCGGCACCTGGCGGCCAAGGGCCCCGAGGCGGCGCCGCTGTCGCTGTTGCCGACGGAGTACTACCAGGACGGGCGGACGGCGTTCCGGCGGGCGCTGGCCGACCTCCTCGACCCGCGGGTGGAGGTGGCCTGGACGGGCGTCGGGGTGGTGCCCAAGACCATCACGGGCGGTGAACTGGCCGACGCGCGGGCCGCGTTCGGGCACCCGCTGGTGACCATGGACAACTACCCGGTCAACGACTTCGCGCAGGACCGTATCTTCCTCGGCCCGTACACCGGCCGGGAGCCGGCCGTCGCGGCGGGCTCCGCGGCGCTGCTGGCCAACGCCTCCGCGCAGCCGGCCGCGTCCCGCATCCCGCTGTTCACGGCCGCCGACTACGCCTGGAACCCCCGCGGCTATCGCCCCCAGGATTCCTGGCGGGCGGCCGTCGACGACCTCGCGGGCCCCGACGGCCGGGCGCGGGAGGCGCTGCGGGCGCTGGCCGGCAACGACGCGTCCTCGGTGCTCGGCGGATCCGAGTCCGCTTATCTGCGGCCGCTGCTGGACGACTTCTGGGCGGCGCTGTCCGGCACGGACCCGGCCCGGCTCACCACGGCGGCGGACCGGCTGCGCGGCGCCTTCCGCACGATGCGGGAGGCACCGCGGGACCTGGCCCGGACCCCGGCCGGCCTCGACGGCGAGGTGCGCCCGTGGCTGGAGCAGCTCGCGCGGCACGGCGAGGCCGGCGAGCGGGCCGTGGACATGCTCACCGCCCAGGCGCGGGGCGACGGCGCCGAGGGCTGGCGGGCGCAGCTGGACGTGCAGCGGCTCCGCGAGCGGATCACCGCCGACCGGGTGACGGTCGGCAAGGGGGTGCTGACGCCGTTCCTGGACCAGGCGCTCGTCCGGGCGAACGGCTGGACGGGCGTGGACCGGCCGGTCCGCACCGCGGGCGAGGCCACCGACGGCCTCCCGGCCACCGCCGGGACCCCGGCGCCCGGCACCCCGCTGACCGTACGGCTGCCGGGCACGCACCCGCTGTCGGCGGTGACCGTGCTCACCACGCCCGCCCGGGGGGTGCGCGGCACGGTGGAGGCCCACGACCCGGCCAAGGGCTGGCAGCCGCTGGGCACCGTCTCCGAGAGCGGCTGGACCCAGCCGGCGGCGAAGGGCGTGCGGGCCGACGCGCTGCGCCTGGTGTGGGACGGGACCGGCACGCCGCCGGCCGTCCACGAGATCACCCCGTGGCTCGCCGACACGCCCTCGGCCGACTTCGAGCTCACCCGCGGTGACGCGGACGCGGAGATCGGCGGGCAGCCGGCCGCCGTCGAGGCCCGGATGATCAACCGGCGCCCGGAGGCGACCCGCGAGAAGCTCACGGTCGAGGCGCCCCGGGGCGTCACCGTGAAGGCGCCGCCGGAGGTGTCCGTGGCGCGCGGCGGCGTGGCCACCGCCCGCATCGAGCTGTTCGTCCCGGCCGGCACCCCCGCCCGCACCTTCACCGTGCCCGTCCGGCTCGGTGGCCAGGAGCGGACCCTGACGGTGCGCGCCTACCCGCCGGCCGGCGGGCCGGACCTGGCGCGGGGGGCGAAGGCGAGCTCCTCGGGGCAGACGTCGGCGGGCTACCCCGCTTCGGCCGCCGTCGACGGCGACCCCGGGACCCGCTGGGCGTCCGAGCCCGCGGACGGCGCGTGGTGGCAGGTCGAGCTGGCCCGCCCGGTGCGGCTGGGCCGTGTGGTGCTCCACTGGCAGGACGGGCACCCCGCCCGCTACCGCGTCCAGGTCTCGCCGGACGGCCGCACCTGGCGGGACGCGGCGAGCGTCGGGCGGAGCGGGGGCGGCGTGGAGTCGGTGCGGATGGACGCCCCGGACGCCCGGTTCATCCGGATCCAGGGGGAGAAGCGCGCGACGCCGGCCGGCTACTCGCTGGGCGAGGTCGAGGCGTACGCGACGGGCGCGGCCCGGGAGACACCGGGCAAGAGCTGAGACCGGGCCATCGCCGTATGCGCGCGTGACCGCGCAGGCCGACATGACAATGGCCCGGTCGACTCAGGCGGAAATGCCGTCGATCCGGGCCATCGCGTCCTCCGCGCCGAATGCCTCCAGATAAGGCAGCCAGCGCGGATCCCTATGCCCCGTGCCGATGATGCGCCACGCCAGCCCGGACGGCGGTGCCGGCTGGTGCCGCAGCCTCCATCCCAGCTCGGCGACGTGCCGGTCGGCCTTGACGTGGTTGCAGCGGCGGCACGCGGCCACCACGTTCTCCCAGGCGTGCTGGCCACCGCGACTGCGCGGGACGACGTGATCGACGCTGGTTGCGACGCCACCGCAGTACGCGCAGCGTCCGCCGTCACGGGCGAACAGGGCGCGGCGGGTGAGCGGTACCGGCCCCCGAAAGGGCACCCGCACGAAGCGCTTCAGGCGTACGACGCTCGGGGCGGGGATGGTGCAGGTCGCGCTGTGCATAAAGGCGCCGGAATCCTCGAGGCTGACGGCCTTCTCATTGAGGACGAGTATGAGCGCGCGGCGGAGCGGTACGACGCCGAGCGGCTCGTACGACGCATTGAGGACCAGGACATGCGGCACGGGTGCCTCCTTGTACGCCGGCGGCGCGTGGCTCGCGCCGGGACGATCTCCTGCAAGTGTCCCCCGGCCCCTGGTCGGAGCGCCACCATCACCAGGTAACGGGCCACGGGTGTTTTGGAACACACCCTGTTCATCCCCCGCTCAGGAGACGCCTCATCTCGAACAGAGCAACGGAGGATCTTCGCTGCCCCGTTAGTGTGGTGGGTCTGCCCGCCGCCGTCCCCGTGGCGGGCGCGTCCCACACGGAGGGTTCCTGCTGTGTTCTGGTCCGCTGCCCCGGCCGCCGATCCGACGCCCCGTCCGGGCTCCATCGACGAGGCACAACGAACGGCCAACGACGCCGCGGGCTGGGTGGAGGAGAACTGGTCCATCTGGCTCAGCAACAGCCTGCGCATCATCCTGATCCTGGTGATCGCGATCGTCATGCGGACCCTGATCCGCCGGGCCATCACCAAGCTCATAGCCCGGATGAACCGCACGGCCCAGGCCGTCGACGGCACGGCCCTGGGCGGCCTGCTGGTCAACGCCGAGCGCCGCCGGCAGCGCTCCGAGGCGATCGGCTCGGTGCTGCGCAGCGTCACCTCCTTCCTGATCATGGGCACGGCGGCGCTGACCGTGCTGTCCGTCCTGAAGATCAACCTGGCGCCGCTGCTGGCCAGCGCCGGTGTGGCCGGTGTGGCCATCGGTTTCGGCGCCCGCAATCTCGTCACGGACTTCCTCTCCGGCGTCTTCATGATCCTGGAGGACCAGTACGGGGTGGGCGACGAGGTCGACGCGGGGGTGGCCACCGGCACCGTCATCGAGGTCGGGCTGCGCGTCACCAAGCTGCGCGGCGCGAACGGCGAGATCTGGTACGTGCGCAACGGCGAGGTCAAGCGGATCGGCAACCTCAGCCAGGGCTGGGCGACGGCGGGGGTCGACATCCAGATCCGCGCCGACGAGGACCTGGACCGGGCGCGCGCGGTCATCACCCGGGTCGGCGAGGACATGCAGAAGGCCGAGCCGTGGAACGAGCGGCTGTGGGAGCCGGTCGAGGTGCTGGGGCTGGACGCCGTCTATCTGGACTCGGTGGTCATCCGGGTGTCGGCCAAGACCATGCCGGGCGTGGCCCTGGGCGTGGAGCGGGAACTGCGCTGGCGGATCAAGCAGGCGCTGGACACGGAGGGCATCCGCATCGTCGGCCGCCCGCTGGATGCGGACCCCGCCGCGGAGGCCGATCCGACGGCGGCCGTGGCCGCCCCGTCCGCCCTGGCGAACCCCGCCTCCCCGCAGTCCCAGGCGGCGACGCCGATACCGCCGGTGCAGGTCGCGCCGGGCCCGGCGCTGGGCAAGTAGCGCCGGCCCGGACACCGGGCGCCCCCGCGACAGCACGCCGTCGCGGGGGCGCCCTCTTGTTTTCCCGGGTTTTCCCCGCCGGCCCCATTGACGGCGGATCGGCGCGCGCTTACGGTCGTCCCCCGATAGGAAAGTTTCCTTACAGACAGCTCCAGACAGCTTCCTTACAGACAGGGGCGGCCGTGGCCGGCATCCCGGGGACCCCGCGTGTGCTGCGGGCCATGAACGACCGCTCCGCGCTCGACCTCCTCGTCACCCACGGCCCCCTCACCCGCACCCGCCTCGGCGAGCTGACCGGGCTGTCCAAGCCGACCGCCTCCCAGCTCCTCGGCCGCCTGGAGGCCGCCGGGCTGGTCCGCGGCACCGGGAACGTCACCGGGCGGCCCGGCCCCAGCGCCCGCCTCTACGAGATCGCCCCGGACATCGCCCACGTGGCCGCCCTCGCCGTGGATCCCGAGGGGATCACCGCGGTCGTCGCCGACATCACCGGCCGCGTCCTCGGCGAACACCGCGTCCAGGCGGAGGCGGCGGCCGAGCGGGTACGCAACCGCACGGCCGGGCTGGTCGCCGAGGCCCTCGACGGCGCCCTCGCCGCGGCCGGGCTCGGCCGCGGCGCCCTGCACCACACCGTCATCGGCACCCCCGGCGCCCTCGACCCGCGCACCGGGACGCTGCGCTACGCCCCGCACCTGCCGGGCTGGCACTCCCCCACCCTGCGCGAGGACCTCGCCGAGGCGACGGGCACCCCCGTCGTCATCGAGAACGACGTCAACCTCGCCGCCGTCGCCGAACAGCACGACGGCATCGCCCAGGACTTCGACGACTTCGTGCTCGTCTGGGCCGACTGCGGCGTCGGCGCGGCCGTCGTCCTCGGCGGGGCCCTGCGGCGCGGTGCCACCGGCGGCGCGGGCGAGATCGGCTACATGCCCCTGCCCGGCGCGCCGCTCACCCGCGACGGCGGGGGCTGCCAGACGCTCATCTCCTCACCCGCCGTCGTCGGCCTCGCCCGCGCCCACGGCATCGACGCCGCCACCGCCACCGAGGCCCTGGACCGCGCGGCCGCCACCCCCGGACCGGGCGACGAGGTCCTCGCCGAGCTCGGACGACGCCTGGCCACCGGCCTCGCGGCGGTCGTCGCCGTGGTCGACCCCGAGCTCGTGGTGCTCTCCGGGGAGGTCGGCCGAGCGGGCGGCGAGCGGCTGCGCGCGCTGGTCGAGGCCGAGCTGAGCGGGCTGGCGCTGCCCCGGCCGCTGCTGCGGCTCAGCACCCTGGAGGGCTCCCCCATCCTCGTCGGCGCGCTCCGGACCGCGCTCACCGCCGCTCGCGACGCCGTGTTCGACACGACCTGAACCGCTCACCCGCTCTTCCCCCGTCTGTTCGCCCCCGCCGTCTGTTCGCCTCCGCCCCGAAGGACGTTCCGTCATGCCGCGCACGCGACGCCACCGCGCCCCGGCCCCGCCCGTCAGGCTGCTCATGACCGCGGGGCTGCTCCTCGCCGGCCTCATGGGCTGCGCCAACCCGGGCACGGGAAGCGCCACCGACGACCCCACCCGGCCCGTCACCCTGAAGTTCTGGCACGGCTGGTCGGAGAAGAAGGAAGTCCAGGCGATCGAGGACTCGCTGGACCGGTTCCGGAAGCTGCACCCCAACATCCGGGTGAAGGCGACCGGGAACGTCACCGACGCCACCGTGAACCAGGCGCTGCGCGCGGGAGGCGGCGGGACACCCGACGTGGTGTCGTCGTTCACCACCTACAACGTCGGCCAGTACTGCTCGTCGGGCATGTGGGCCGACCTCGACCCCTTCTTGAAGAAGTCCGGCATGGACAAGCACGCGGTCTTCCCGAAAACCCTGCTGGACTACACCCGTTACGAGGGCCGGCAGTGCGCACTGCCCCTGCTCGCCGACGCCTACGGGCTCTACTACAACAAGGACGCCTTCGAGGAGGCCGGCATCACCCGGCCGCCGGTGACCATGTCCGAATTCCAGCGGGCCGCCGTGAAACTCACCGAGCGCAACGCGTCCGGCTCGTACAAGCGGGTGGGGTACATGCCCAACTTCCGCTTCTACCAGAACTCCGCGGACCGGCTCTTCGCCCAGTGGGACCCCGCCTATTTCGACGAGAAGGGCAAGTCCCGCCTCTCCCGGGGCACCGCCGCGAAGGACTTCTTCACCACCCAGCGGAAGCTCATCACCGCGCTCGGCGGCTACGGCCCGCTGGAGACCTTCCGCACCACCTTCGGCGACGAGATGTCCTCGCAGAACGCCTTCCTCACCGGAAAGGTGGCCATGCACATGGACGGCGAATGGCGCGGACTGATGCTGAACGACCGCCGGCCGTCCTTCCGGTGGGCGACGGCCCCCATGCCGGTACCCGACGACCAGCGGGAGAAATACGGGCGCGGCTATCTGACCGGCACCGTCGCCGGCATCGCGCACAGCAGCAAGCACCAGAACGCCGCCTGGGAACTGGTGAAGTTCCTGACGGCGGACACCGACCAGGTCGTCGCCTTCGCGAACGCCATCCACAACGTGCCCTCGACCAAGGCGGCACTCGCCTCGCCGAAGCTCGACCGCGACCCCGCGTTCCGCACCTTCCTCGACATCGCGCAGAACGCGCACAGCGTCAGCATGCCGCCCTCCGTCAACGGCGGGCAGTACATCCTCTCGCTCCAGGACTTCGGCTACGACAGCGAGGCGGGAAGGGTCCGCGACCTCGACAAGGGCCTGCGCCGGCTCGACCGGCGGATAGACGACGACACCCTGCAGTCCCGGAACTGACGGAGCCCCGCCATGGCGATACCCACCGCCCCCGAACTACGCCGCAAACACACGCGTGAGCGGCTGCGCACCCTCGGTTTCCTCTCCCCCTGGCTGGTCGGCTTCGGCGTCTTCTTCGGCTATCCGCTCCTCGCCACCGTCTATTTCTCCTTCATGCACTACAACCAGATCGAGGCCCCGACCTTCGTGGGCCTGCGGAACTGGAGCTATGTGCTCGGCAGCATGCCGCTCTTCGGGCCCGCGCTGTGGAACACCCTGTGGCTCGTGGTGGTGATGGTCGCCCTCCGCGTGGCCTTCGGCCTCGGCATCGGCCTGCTCGTCACCAAGGTGAAGACGGGGTCCGGATTCTTCCGCACGGCGTTCTACCTGCCGTACCTGGCCCCGCCCGTGGCCGCGACCGTCGCCTTCGTCTTCCTGCTCAACCCGGGCACGGGCCCGGTCAACGAGGCGCTGTCGGCGGTCGGCGTCTCCGCCCCGAACTGGTTCAACGACCCGGCCTGGGCCAAGCCCTCCCTGGTCCTGCTGTCCCTGTGGGGCATCGGCGACCTGATGGTCATCTTCATGGCCGCCCTGCTGGACGTGCCCAAGGAGCAGTACGAGGCCGCCGAGCTGGACGGCGCCGGGGCCTTCGCGACATTCCGCTATGTGACCTGGCCGTCGATCACCCCGATCGTGATGTTCGCGGTCGTCACGGGCGTCGTCCAGACCATGCAGTACTACACCCAGGCCCTCGTCGCCGGAAAGCTCGCCTCGGGCGTCAGCATCGGGCCGGGCACCAGCATCCAGCCCGGCTACCCGGACCACTCCACGCTCACCGTGCCGCAGCTCGTCTATTCGCTCGGATTCCAGAACTTCAACACCGGCGCCGCGTGCGTGCTCTCGCTCGTGCTCTTCGCCATCGCCATGGCCGTCACCTCCCTGCTGATGCGCAAGAGCGCCGGCCTGCTGACGGCGGAGGACTGACCGATGACACCCCAGCGCACCCACCGGCGCGTCCTGCACTGGATAGCCGTGCACACCGTGGCCGTGACCGCCGCGCTCTTCTTCGTCCTGCCGTTCGTCTTCGTCCTGCTGACCTCGGTCATGAGCGACGAGCAGGCGATGAGCGGCGAACTGTGGCCGCACGAGTGGCACTGGTCGAACTACGCGGAGGTGTTCCGCACCCCCGGCTTCCTCGACTGGTGGAAGAACTCCCTGATGTACGCGGGGCTGGGCACCCTGTTCACCGTGTGCTCGTCCCTGCCGGTCGCCTACGCCCTGGCCCGATTCCGCTTCCGGGGGCGCCGGACGGCGATGCTCCTCGTCATCTCCACGATGATGCTGCCGCCGCAGGTCGTCGTCATCCCCATGTATCTGGTGTGGGCCCAGCAACTGCACCTCTCGGGGTCGCTGTGGCCGCTCATCATTCCGATGGCGTTCGGTGACGCGTATTCCATTTTCCTGCTGCGCCAGTTCCTGCTCACCATCCCCACCGCATACCTGGAGTCGGCGCGGCTCGACGGCTGCGGCGAGGTGCGCACCTTGACGCGGATCGTGGTCCCGATGGCGAAGCCGGGCATCGCGGCGGTCGCGCTCTTCCAGTTCTTCTACTGCTGGAACGACTATTTCGGACCGCAGATCTACGCGGCGCAGAACCCCGGGGCCTGGACGCTCAGTTACGGGCTGGAGTCCTTCAAGAGCGCGCACAGCGTCGACTGGAACATGACGATGGCCGCCACGCTGCTGGTCATGGCACCGGTCGTCATCGTCTTCTTCTTCGCACAGAAAGCCTTCGTCGAAGGCGTCACTCTCACCGGAGTAAAGGGCTGATCTCCCATGGAGCGCGTATGAAACTGGCCGTGGTCGGCGGAGGCTCGACCTACACCCCCGAACTCATCGACGGATTCGCCCGGCTGCGCGACCCGGCGGGCGGCGGGCTGCCCCTGGAGGAGGTGGTCCTGATCGACCCGGCCGCGGACCGGCTGGAGCTGGTCGGCGGCCTGGCCCGGCGGATCTTCGCCCGGCAGGGCCACCCGGGCCGGATCACCTGGACCGGCGACCTGGACGCGGGGGTGGACGGCGCGGACGCGGTCCTGCTCCAGCTGCGCGTCGGCGGCCAGGCCGCCCGGAACCAGGACGAGACCTGGCCCCTGGACTGCGGCTGCGTCGGCCAGGAGACCACGGGCGCGGGCGGGCTCGCCAAGGCGCTGCGCACGGTCCCGGTGGTGCTGGACATCGCCGAGCGGGTCCGGCGGCGCAACCCCGGCGCCTGGATCGTGGACTTCACCAACCCGGTGGGGATCGTCACCCGGGCGCTGCTGACGGCGGGGCACCGGGCCGTCGGCCTGTGCAACGTCGCCATCGGCTTCCAGCGGAAGTTCGCCCGGCTCCTCGGGGTCCCGCCGGAGGAGGTCTCCCTGGGCCACGTCGGCCTCAACCACCTCACCTGGGAGCGGTCGGTCACGGTCGGCGGCGAGGACGTGCTGCCGCGGCTGCTCGCCGAGCACGGCGCGGCCGTCGCCGAGGACCTGCGGATGCCCCGGGAGCTGCTGGACCGCCTGGGCGTGGTCCCCTCTTATTACCTGCGCTACTTCTACCAGCACGACGAGGTCGTCCGGGAGCTGCGCACCAAGCCCTCGCGGGCCGCCGAGGTGGCCGCGATGGAGCGGCAGCTGCTGGCCCTGTACGGCGATCCGGCGCTGGACGAGAAGCCGGAGCTGCTGGCCAAGCGGGGCGGTGCCTTCTACTCGGAGGCGGCGGTCGCGCTGACCGCTTCCCTGCTGCGCGGCACCGGGGACGTGCAGGTCGTCAACGCGTTCAACCACGGCACGCTGCCGTTCCTCCCGGACGACGCGGTCATCGAGGTGCCGGCCACGGTGGACGCCCGGGGCGCGCACCCCCTGCCCGTCAGCCCGCTGGAGCCGCTGTTCGCCGGGCTGGTCGCGAACGTCACCGCGTACGAGCACCTGGCGCTGGAAGCGGCGCTCAAGGGCGGCCGCGACCGGGTGTTCCAGGCGCTGCTCGCGCATCCGCTGATCGGCCAGATCGACTACGCGGACCGGCTGGCCGACACCCTGATCGCCCACAACCGGGAGCACCTGGCGTGGGCGTGAACGGGGCGCTGCTCGCCATCGACGCGGGCAACAGCAAGACCGACGTGGCGCTGGTGGCCCGGGACGGCACCGTCCTCGGGCAGGCGCGCGGCGGGGGGTTCCAGCCGCCGCGCACCGGCACCGCGGCGGCGGTCGCGGATCTGGCGCGGATCGTCACCCGGGCCGCCGGGGGCCGGCCGCGGGTGGAGCACGTCCACGCGTGCCTGGCCAACGCCGACCTGCCGGTGGAGGAGCGGCAGCTGGCCGCCGAGGTCGAGGGCCACGGGTGGGGCCGTACGGTCACCGTCGCCAACGACACCTTCGCCCTGCTGCGCGCGGGGCTCCGCGAGGGGGAGCGGGCCGGGGTGGCCGTGGTGTGCGGGGCGGGCATCAACTGCTCGGGGCTGGCCGCGGACGGGCGGACGGCCCGGTTCCCCGCCCTGGGGCGGATCTCCGGCGACTGGGGCGGCGGCGGGCACCTGGCCGAGGAGGCCCTGTGGTGGGCGGCGCGCGCGGACGACGGGCGCGGGAAGCCGAGCGAGCTGGCCCGTGCCGTCCCCGCGCACTTCGGGCTGTCCGGCATGCCCGCCCTGATCGAGGCGCTGCACCTGGGCCGGGTGGAGTGGGCGCGGCGCCACGAGCTCACGCCGGTGCTCTTCTCGGTGGCGGCGGGGGGCGACGCCGTGGCGCGGTCGGTCGTCGGCCGGCTGGCGGAGGAGGTCGTCGCCATGGCCCGGGTGGCGCTGGCCCGGCTGGAGCTGCTGGAGACGGCCGTGCCGGTGGTGCTGGGCGGGGGCGTGCTCGCGGCCCGGCACCCGCTGCTGCACGACCGGGTCGTGGAGCTCCTGGCCGAGCGGGCCCCCAAGGCCGTGCCGCTGGTGGTAACGGCGCCGCCGGTGCTCGGTGCGGCGCTGCTGGGCCTCGACCGCCTGGGGGCGCCGCCGGAGGCGTACGCCCGGCTGCGCGCGCAGTACCCGTAGGCGGGCGTACGGCGCCGCCGGTATCGCGGAGGCGGCGCTTTCCGGCTGAATCCGCGATTCCCCCGCACTCTTCACGTCATGTTCACGCCGTGAGAGGCGTCACCACGAGCGGCCCACCCCAGGAAGAATCGCCGACTTCCGCGCTCCTGGCCGCAAATTTTCCTGACACAGCGTCAACAACGACACGAACCGGAAACTTCTCCCCCGGCACTAGTTGACCATTCATGTACCGAATGTCCAGTTAGCGGCCAACCATTTCGTACCCCCCTGGCCGGCGTGCGAGCATCCGGCTCGCACGGATTGATCACGAAATACAACAAGCAACCATCTTCAAACCGGATTTGCGGGTGCATTCGTGACAACCAACGCTTCTGTGCTCCTATTCCAGCCTTTCCCAGGGGGGTTCGACCCATGTCGTTCAACGTGTCGTCCAACGTGTCCCGACGCCTTGTGCTCAGAGGCACCGCCGTAGCCGTCGCCGGCGCCGCGCTGGCCGCGCCCACCGCGATAGCCGCCACCCGCACCGCCGCGGGCACCGACCACTCCGACCACTCCGGCCACGGCGGCCACGGGGGTCCGCAGCCGTTCGACGAGGTCTACAAGGGCCGCCGGATCGTCGGCAAGGCCGCGGAGCCCGGCAGCCACGGCGCCCACCACGGCGGCGGCTTCTCGGCCTTCATTGACGGCCAAGAGCTGCACGTGATGCAGAACGGCGACGGCACCTGGATCAGCGTCGTCAACCACTACGAGACCTACCCGACCCCGCTCGCCGTGACCCGCGCCGCCGTCGAGAAGCTCCGGGGCGCCGTGCTCGTCCCGATCGCCACCGCCTGACCCGGCACTGCCACCCACCCCGCACCCACCCGAGAGGACACGAACCACCATGGCAGTGCGCAAGAACCAGGCGACCCTGACCGCAACCGAGAAGCGCAACTTCGTCAACGCCCTGCTGGAGCTCAAGCGCACCGGCGTCTACGACGGATTCGTCCGCACGCACAACCAGTTCATCATGGGCGACCGCGACGACAGCGACCGCGTGGGCCACCGCTCACCGTCGTTCCTCCCCTGGCACCGCCAGTTCCTGATCCAGTTCGAGCAGGAGCTCCAGAAGATCGACTCCTCGGTGACGCTGCCCTACTGGGACTGGACCGTCGACCGCACGGCCACCGCCTCGATCTGGGGCGCCGACTTCCTCGGCGGCAACGGCCGCAGCCGTGACGCCCAGGTGACCACCGGCCCATTCGCCTACTCCACCGGCAAGTGGAACATCACGGTGAGCGTCGACAGCCGCCCCTACCTCCAGCGTGAGCTCGGCGCCGGCGGCGTCCAGTTGCCCACCCGCGCCCAGGTGGACACCGTCCTCGCGATGACCACCTACGACGTGGCCCCCTGGAACAGCCTCTCGGCGGGCGGCTTCCGCAACTTCCTGGAGGGCTGGCGCGGCGAGGGCAACATCCACAACCGCGTCCACGTGTGGATCGGCGGCCAGATGTCCACCGGCGTATCCCCCAACGACCCGGCCTTCTGGCTCCACCACTGCTTCATCGACAAGCTGTGGGCCGACTGGCAGCGCATGCACCCCACGTCGCCCTACCTGCCGGCCGCCGGCACCCCGAACGTGGTGGACCTCAACGACACCATGCGCCCCTGGAACAACGTGACTCCGGCGGCCATGCTCGACCACACGGCGTTCTACACCTACGCCTGACGCCGGCCCTGACACCCCCTCAGCCCCTCGGGTCCGCGGCACCGCGGGAACCGAACGGCCCCCGGCGTTCGTGGTGAGGGGAAAGGCCGGCACCGACCCCGGCGACGCCCGCGATCCGCACAAGATCGCGCCATCACCGGTGTGTTTGTCAGTCCCTGCGGCCATACTGCTGACGGGCCTCTGTTCCCTGCCGCATCAGGTGACAGGAAGCCCTCAGCGACCGAGGGGGAGGTCTCGTGTCACACCCGCAGCCGGGCGGAGCGCTGCCGCCGGCGCCCGCGCCCGCTCTTCCCGCGTGGCGCGAGGGCCTCGACCGCCTGCGGGCCGCCGCGACCACCGAGCCGGGACGGCTCCGGATCATCGGAGCCGTCCTGGCCGCGCTGCTGGTGCTGTTCGGGGCCGTGACCGCCTGGCAGATCAGCGACCGGGCCGCGGCCGCCGACGCCGTCGTCGAGCGCAGCCAGCCGCTGAGCGCCGACGCCGCCGACATCTACCGCTCCCTCGCCGACGCCGACACCACGGCCGCGAGCGGCTTCCTCGCCGGCGGCCAGGAGCCCCGGCAGGTCCGCCGGCGGTACGAGAAGGACATCGCGCTGGCCTCCGAGCTGCTGGTGAAGGCCGCCGCCAACTCCGCGGGCTCCGCCACGGCCCGCCGCCAGATAGCCAGGCTCAACGAACTCCTCCCCGTCTACACGGGCCTGGTGGAGTCCGCCCGCGCCAACAACCGGCAGGGCCTCCCCCTGGGCGGCGCCTACCTGCGCTACGCCGGCGACCGCATGCGCGACGAACTCCTGCCCGCCGCCCGCGCCCTGTACGAGACGGAGTCCGACCGTCTCGGCTCGGACTACGACGACGCCGAGTCCTGGCCCTGGGCCGCGCTGCTGACCGGCGTCCTGGCCCTCGGCGCCCTCGGCTGGGCCCAGCGGCGCAACTACCTCCGCACCCACCGCGTTTTCAACGCCGGCATGCTCGCCGCGACCGTCGCCGCGACGTTCGGGCTGCTCTGGCTGACCGTCGGCCACGCCGTGGCCCGGGCCGGCCTGGAGGACTCCTACACCCACGGCGCCCAGTCCCTCCAAGTCCTCAACGAGGCCCAGATCAGCGCCCTGCAGGCCCGCGGCGACGAGAACCTCACCCTGGTGGCCCGCGGCGCCGTGCTCACCCGGGGCGGTGACGACGCCTACGAGGCCAGCTACCGCGACGGCATGCGCAAGCTCGTCGGCGACGGCGGAACCGGCGCCGCCGGGAAGGGCTCCCTGCTGGAGCGGGCCCGGCGGCTGGCCGACGACTCCAAGGGCCGGGAGCCCGTGGAGAAGGCCGTCGCGAACGTCCGGCAGTGGCAGGAGCGGCACGGCGGGGCCCGCGCCACCGACGACGGCGGAGACTACGAAAAGGCCCTGCCGAAGGTGATCGGCGAGAAGGACAGCACGGGCGAGTCGTTCGACCGGGCGGGCACCGAGCTGAAGCAGGCGATGGACCACGAGCAGAGCGAGTTCCGGCGCGCGGCCGACGACGGGCGCGGCGCCTTCGGGGGGCTGGCGGCCGGGGCGGCCGTGCTCGCCGTCCTCGGGGCGGGCGCCGCGGTGCTGGGCATCGGGCGCAGGCTGTCGGAGTACCGGTGACGGGGGAGGCGGGCACGTGAGCGGAGACGAGCGGCGGGCACGGCGGGGCCGGCGGGCACGGCGGCTGCGGGTCCCCACGGCGGTGGCGGCCGCGGTCTGCGCGGCGGCGGCCGTGGCGGCGGTGCTGCTGCCCGCCCGGGAGGGCACGCGGGACGCCCCGCCGGCGAGCAGCCCCCGGGCGGCAGCGGCGGCCGCGCCCGCACCGTGCACCGACCCCGAGGCGAGCCTGCGGCCGACGGCCGGCCCGGACGGCCCGGCCGTCGAGCGGATCAAGGCCCGGGGCCGGCTGATCGCCGGCGTCGACCAGAACAGCTACCGCTGGGGCTACCGCAACCCCGACACCCGTGAGCTCAGCGGCTTCGACATCGACCTCGTGCACGCCATCGCCAAGGACATCCTCGGCGACGCCGACAAGGTCATCTTTCTCGCCATCCCCACCAGCCAGCGCATACCCGCCCTGGAAACGGGCAAGGTGGACATCATCGCCCGCACGATGACCATCAACTGCGCCCGCATCAAGCAAGTCGCCTTCTCCACGACCTACTTCGAGGCCGGGCAGCAGGTGATGGTCCCCAAGGGTTCGCCGGTCACGGCGTTCGACGACACGCTGAAGGGGAAAAAGGTCTGTACGGCGCAGGGGTCGACCTCGGAAGCCAAGCTGCGGGCGGAGCCGCACGGTTCGACCCTGCTGAGCGTCCCCAACCACCTCGACTGCCTGGTGCGCCTCCAGCTCGGCCAGGTGGACGCGGTGCTCAACGACACCGCGCTGGCGGCCGGGCAGGTCGCCCAGGACCAGTCCATGCGGCTCGTCGGAAAGCCGTTCACCACCGAACCGTACGGCGTGGCGATGAACCTCAAGGACGAGGACCTGGTACGCCGGGTCAACAAGGTGCTGGAGGACTACCGCCGGGGCGGCAGCGACAGTCCGTGGATGCGGGCGTACGAGAAATGGCTCGCCCACGACCTCAAGGGCATCACCGCCCCGCCGGTGCCCAAGTACCGGGACTGACGCCGGGCCCGCCGCGCGAGCGGCCCGGCCGCCGGTCACCGGACCGGACGGGCACCACCGTTACGGAAGCGTCCGCGGCACGGCCGGGGACAGGAGAGGGGATCGATGGCGGTCACGGGACCCACCGGGCCGGCCCTGAGCCGCGAGGAGGTGGACCGTGCGCTCGCGAGGCTCGGCGCGGAGCACGAGGCCGTGGAGTCCTCGCTGCTCGCCCTCCAGGACCACGCCGGCCGCCGCCTCCTGGAGGGCGCGGAGCTCACCGGTGCCACCAAGAGCCGCTGGGCGGTGGCCGAGCAGCTCGTCACACAGCTGTGGGCGTGTTTCGACGCCTACACCGCGGCCCTGACCGCCGCCCGTGAGCTGCGCGGGCGGCGCCGCTGGCCCACCCAGGGCGAGCTGTCCGAGCTGACCGAGCTGCTGCGCGGCACGAGCGTCACCCTCCCCGGGGGCACCGCGACCGCCTTCGCCCCGATGGGCACCACCGCCCGGCTCAGCGAGCAGCTGAGCCTCCAGGAGCTCCTGGAACGGATGAACGGCTGGTACGCCCAGGCACTGGACGTGGTCGTCACCGCCGACGCCGTCTGGTCCGCGCTGCCCGCCCGGATCGATCTGCTCGCCGCCGAGCTGCGGCGCACCCGCTCCCTCGCCCACTCGGTGGGCGTCCGGCCCGGCGAGCACCCCGCCGGTGACGACCTGGAGCGCATCACCGACGAGCTGGCCTCGCTGCGGGCCGAGGTGATATCCGATCCGCTGGCCTTCTGGGCCGGCGCCTCGCCGAGCTCCGCGCCCGGCGGCGGGCGCCCCGACACCGGCCGCTACGACCGGGCCGCCCGCGCCCTGGAGGACGTCCGGCGCGAGATCGAGGCCGTGCTGGACGTCCGGCAGGACGCCGAGCAGCGGCTGATGCGGGTGCGCGACGTCCTCTCGCGCGCGGACCGCACCCTCGTCGAGGCCCGGCAGGCGCGCGTCGAGGTCCTCTCGAAGATCGCGGCCTCGGAGGTGCCCGCCGTGTCGGGCCCGCCCACGGAGCTGTACGAGCAGCTGACGGCGGCGGCCGACCACCGCCGGCACGCCAGGTGGCACCGGCTCTCCCCGCTGCTGGAGGACCTGGAGCAGCGGTCCGAGGAGGAGTTGCTGCGCGCCCGCGAGCAGTTGACGGCGGTGACCGCGCCGCTGGCCTTCCGGGCGGAGCTGCGCGGCCGGCTGGACGCCTACCGGGCGAAGGCCTCCCGGCACGGGCTGGGGGAGGACTCCTTCCTCACCGAGCGGTACGACGCGGCGCGCCGCATGCTGTGGAGCGCGCCCTGTGACCTGATGGCCGCCGAGCAGGCCGTGCTGCGCTATCAGCAGGCGCTGGCGGAGGCGCTGGCTCCGCCGTCCGCGACCGGGGCGCTCGGCCCCGGCGACCGTAGGGGGGAATCATGAGTGACGCCTGCCGGCGGCCGGGCTGCGGCGGTGCGTACGAGGACGTCGGTGACGGCGAGCTGTACTGCGGCACCTGCGGGCTGGCGCCGGTCGCCGCGCCCGGCGGGCCGGTGGTCTCGCCGCCCACGGGCGTCGCGTCCTCGGGGCGGGGCAGCGCGTCCCGGGCCGGGGCCGCCGGTGGCCGGGCCGGTTCCCAGGGCTCGGCGCGGTCGTCCTCGGGGTCAGCTTCGGGGCCGGCTTCGGGGTCGTCGTCGCGGTCCTCCCGGTCGCCGGGGTCCTCGTCCTCGCGCCGGTCGGTGTCGGGGCGGCTGTCGCGGTCCCTGGCGGGGGGCGCGGGGGTGCGCTCGGTGTCGGTGCGCAGCGCGCGTTCGGCCTCGGCGGCGTCGGGGCGCGGCAAGCTGGGCGCCGGGCTGGTCAGCGTGCCGGAGGTGCCGCGTCCGGATCCCCGGGAGGCGGTGCTGGCCGACCCGCGGGTGCCCGAGCGGAAGCGGTTCTGCAGCAGGGGCGAGTGCGGGGCCCGGGTGGGGCGCGCCCGTGGTGACCGCCCGGGGCGCACGGAGGGCTTCTGCACCAAGTGCGGGCACCCCTATTCGTTCGTGCCCAAGCTGCGGCCGGGTGATGTGGTGCACGGGCAGTACGAGGTCGCGGGCTGTCTCGCGCACGGCGGCCTGGGCTGGATCTACCTGGCCATAGACCGCGCCGTGTCCGACCGGTGGGTGGTCCTCAAGGGCCTGCTCGACACCGGTGACGAGGACGCGCTCGCGGTCGCCGTCTCCGAGCGGCGCTTCCTCGCGGAGATCGAGCACGCCAACATCGTCCGCATCTACAACTTCGTCGAACACCTGGACCAGCGGACCGGCAGTCTCGACGGCTACATCGTGATGGAGTACGTCGGCGGCAAGTCGCTCAAGGAGATCGCCAACGAGCGGCGGCAGCCGGACGGCCGGCGGGACCCGCTGCCGGTCGGGCAGGCGTGCGCGTACGGCATCGAGGCGCTGGAGGCGCTCGGCCACCTGCACAGCCGCCACCTGCTGTACTGCGACTTCAAGGTCGACAACGCCATCCAGCAGCAGGACCGGCTCAAGCTCATCGACATGGGCGCGGTCCGGCGGATGGACGACAACGACAGCGCGATCTACGGCACGGTGGGCTACCAGGCCCCGGAGGTCGCGGAGCTCGGCCCGTCCGTCGCCTCGGACCTCTACACCGTGGCCCGCACCCTCGCCGTCCTGACCTTCGACTTCCAGGGCTACACGACCGTCTTCGCGGACAGCCTGCCCGACCCGGACAGCATCGAGGTCTTCAACCGCTACGAGTCCTTCTACCGGTTCCTGGTGCGGGCCACCGACCCGGACCCGGGGCGGCGGTTCGCGTCCGCGGAGGAGATGGCGGACCAGCTGACGGGCGTGCTCCGGGAAGTCGTGGCGCTCCGGACGGGGCGGCCCAGGCCCGCGCTGTCCTCGCTGTTCGGGCCGGAGCTGCGGGTGGTGGACACCCAGCTGTTCGACCTGCCGGCCGGAGGGGCCGGGGAGGCGTCCACGCTGGGCGGCCGGGCGCTGCCGGCGGGGCGCAAGGCCCTCGCGAAGGCGGCTCCCGGCGCTCAGGGCGCCCCGGCCGCGCTCCCGCCCCCGCCCGCCGCGCCCCCTCGGCCGGCCGTGGCGGCCCCCGACACCCGGGCGGTGGCGCTGGCTCTGCCGGTGCCGCTGGTGGACCCGGCCGACCCCAACGCCGGGTTCCTGGCGGGCCTGCTCGCCTCCCAGCCCGCCGAGCTGTACGCCGCCCTGCGGACGGCGCCGGCGGAGTCGCTGGAGCTGCGGCTGCGGCGGATCCGGGCCCAGCTGGAACTGGACGAGGGCCCGCAGGCGTTGAAGGCGATAGAGGCCCTGGAGGCCGCTCACCCCGGGGACTGGCGGATCGTCTGGTACCGCGGGCTGCACGCGCTCGCTTCCGGTGACGACGAAACGGCCGCGCTCTCCTTCGACGCCGTCTACGACGCGTTTCCGGGCGAGCCCGCGCCGAAGCTGGCATTGGGGGTGTGCGCGGAGGTGCTCGGACAGCTCGACAACGCCGCCGAGTACTACCGCCTGGTGTGGGCCACCGACCAGAGTTTCGTGAGCGCCGCGTTCGGGCTGGCCCGGGTGCGGCTCGCCGCCGGGGACCGGGCGGGCGCGGTGCGCGCGCTGGAGTCCGTACCGGAGGCGTCCATCCACTACACGGCGGCGCGGGTCGCGGCGGTGCGCGCCCGGCTGCGGCAGCGCTCCCCCCGGGACCCGCTGCTGGACGACCTGCTGGCCGCGGCCGGACAGGTGGAGCGGCTGGCGGACTTCGGGCTGGACGCGGTGCGCCGGGAGCGGCTGTCTGCGGAGGTCCTGGGCGGTGCGCTGGACTGGGTGCTCTCGGGCGCGCCCGGGACGCCCGGCACCACGGGCGCCGCGGACACGCTGCTGGGCAGCGGACTGGACGAACGGGGGCTGCGTTTGGGACTGGAGCGCTCGTACCGGGTGCTCGCGCGCCTCGCCCAGCGCGGCGAGGAACGGATCGAACTGGTGGAGCGGGCCAACCGCTTCCGCCCCAGGACATGGGTGTGATCGATGTCGCAACTGCCGCGACCCCCACAGCTGACGGTATGCCCTGCCTGTCTCGAACCCTTGGAGCCGGGTGACAACTTCTGCGGCGGCTGCGGTGCCGACCTGTCGGCCGTGCCGCCGATGCCGGGCAGCCCGCCCGACGAGTGGTTCGCCGCGGCGGGCCGGAGCGCGCCCGCGGCGGCCTGCCCGGCCGTGCCACCGGCGCCGCCCACGGCTCCGCCACCGGGCACGGACGTCTCGGTGTGCCCCGGCGGCGCCCCCGACCCGCGCGACACGCGCGTGTTCGGCGGCGTTCCCGCCCAGACGGCGCACGGGGTGAGCGGGGCCGCGGCGGAGCCGGGCACCGCGCATCCGGGTGTGGACGGCACCGGGCGCGTCTGCGGGTCCTGCCGATCCGGCATGATCGACAAAGACGGGTACTGCGAACACTGCGGACATGCACAGCCGCGCGAACGGGATCACATGGAGCACCAGTTGCCAGGCGTCTCGGCGGTCAGCGACCGCGGACTGCGCCACCACCGGAACGAGGACGCGTACGCCGTGTCCGCCACGGCCCTCGCGGACGGCACGGCCGCGACCGTGGCCGTCGTCAGCGACGGCGTGTCGTCCGCGACCCGCCCCGACGAGGCGTCCGCCGCCGCCTGCGCGGCCGCCAACGAGGCGCTGGTGACGGCCCTGCCGCGGGGCGCGGACCCCCGGCAGGCCACGCACGACGCGATCCTCCGGGCCGCCGAGGCCGTCACCGCCCTCGCCGCTCCCCCGCACCCGGCCGAGGCGCGCCGGCCCGAGGAGCACCGCCAGGAGAACGCCCCGGCCTGCACGATCGTGACCGCCGTCGTCGCGGGCGACCTGCTGACGGTGGGCTGGGTCGGTGACAGCCGGGTCTACTGGGTGCCGGAGGACCGCGGCACCCAGCCCGCCCGGCTGACCGAGGACGACTCCTGGGCCGCCCAGATGGTCGCGGCGGGCCTGCTGTCGGAGGCCGAGGCGTACGCGGACGAGCGCGCCCACGCCATCACGGGCTGGCTGGGGGCGGACGCGTACGAGGTCGAGCCGCACACCGCGTCGTTCCACCCCGACCGGGAGGGCGTGGTCATCGTGTGCAGCGACGGGCTGTGGAACTACGCCGAGTCCGCGGAGGAGATGGCGGCCGTGACCCCGCCGGACGCCCGGTCGCGGCCGCTGGAATGCGCACGGCAGTTGCTGACCCACGCCCTGGACGGCGGAGGCCACGACAACGTAACTGTGGCGGTCCTGCCGTTCCCCCGGCCGCCGGAGGGGGCAGGATCCGCCTGACCAACGGGGGGTCGCACGCTGGTGCCACGGGGAGTGCCGCCGGGCACCGCGCGCCCGTCCGCCCGTCGGATCACCCAGGTGTCGATGGAGTACCGAGGAGCGGACCAGATGGCGAATTTCTCCAAGCCGAGCGTGCCCCGGTTCACGGTGGAGGTCTATCAGAACACTCATCTGCCCGAAGGCGGCCGTGAGGTCGACGCGATAGTGACGGTCACCGCCACCGGCGGTGGCACCACGGGGGAGACGCCGCTCGTGGCCCCGCCGGCGGGCGGCGAGGGCCCGGGGGCGGCCGTGGTCATCATGGTCGACTGTTCGGGTTCGATGGACTATCCGCCCACGAAGATGCGCCATGCCCGCAGTGCCACGGCGGCCGCCGTCGACACCTTGCGCGACGGTGTGGCCTTCGCCGTGGTGGCCGGTACCCACCAGGCGAGGGAGGCGTACCCCGGGGGCGGGCGGCTCGCCGTCGCCGACGCCGTGACCCGGCAGCAGGCCAAGGAGGCGCTGCGCAAGCTCGAAGCCGGCGGCGGCACCGCGATCGGCACCTGGCTGCGGCTGGCCGACCGGCTGCTCGCCTCGTCCGACGCGGCGATACGCCACGGCATCCTGCTGACGGACGGCCGCAACGAGCACGAGGAGCCGGAGGCGCTGCGAACCTCGCTGGACGTGTGCGCCGGGCGTTTCACCTGTGACGCACGGGGCGTGGGGACCGACTGGGAGGTCAAGGAGGTCACCGGTATCGCCTCCGCCCTGCTGGGCTCCGCCGACATCGTCGCCGACCCCGCCGGGCTGGCCACGGACTTCACCTCGATGATGGAGGCCGCGATGGGCAAGGAGGTCGCGGATGTGGCGCTGCGGCTGTGGACCCCGCAGGGCGCCGAGGTGCGGTTCGTCAAGCAGGTCGCCCCGGCCGTGGAGGACCTGACGGACCGGCGGGCGGAGTCGGGGCCCCGCACGGGCGACTACCCGACGGGTTCCTGGGGCGACGAGTCGCGCGACTACCACGTGTGCGTCCGGGTGCCGAGCGCCGCGGTGGGCGAGGAGATGCTCGCCGCCCGCGTCTCCCTGGTGCTGCCGGCGCCGGACGGCTCCTCACCGCAGGTGCTCGCGCAGGGGCTCGTGCGCGCGGTGTGGACGGACGACCTGACGGCCTCGACGTCCATCAACCCCCAGGTCGCCCACTACACCGGCCAGGCCGAGCTGGCCCAGGTCATCCAGCAGGGCCTGGACCTGCGCCGATCGGGGGACGTCGACGGGGCGACGGCGAAGCTGGGCCGGGCCGTGCAGCTGGCCAACCGCTCCGGCAACGCGGACACCGCCAAACTCCTCGCCAAGGTGGTGGACGTGGTGGACGCCGTGGCGGGTACTGTGCGGCTGAAGGCGAAGGTCACGGAGGAAGCGCAGATGACGCTCGAAACCCGCTCCACCAAGACCGTGCGCGTCAAGAAGTGAAGCGTTGAGCGGCAAGCAGAGGTGAACGACCGCGCGGCGGCTGCGAGGGGGCAGCGGCGGCGGGGGGCGACAGGTGCGCGACGGGTGGGGTAAGTACTCCTGAGGCACACCGCACAGCAACGTCGTGAACAGCACAGTCGTGAACAGCACAGTGACGACCGGCGACGGCACACGAGGGGGATCAACCGACATGCCGACCTGCCCGAACGGCCATCAGTCGGCGGCCGAGGACTGGTGCGAGGTGTGCGGCCACCGGATGTCGGCGGCCGCCGGCTCCGGCGCCGTTCCCCCGCCGCCTCCGCCGCCTCCCGCGGTACCGCCCCAGCCGGGCCCGAGCGGCCCGCAGGGGACCGGCGGCTACAGCTACGGGGACCCGACCGTCCAGGCCGAGCTGTGCCCGCGGTGCCGTACGCCCCGTGAAGCGCAGGCACCCTTCTGCGAGGAGTGCCGCTACAACTTCCAGACGCACACGGGCGCTTCCTTCGGACCGCCGCCCATGCCGCACAGCCAGGGCCTGCAGTCCGCGCCGCCTCCGCCGCAGCACACCCAGGCGCCGCAGTCGTACGAGTACTACGGCTCCCGGCCCTCGCGGGTGAACCGCCCCGCAGAGCCCCTCACACCCCACACGCACCCTCCGGCGCAGGGTTTCGGCGAGGACGAGGGCGACTGGATGCTGCCCCCGCCGAGCACGCCGGTGGCGCCGCCCGCGCCGCAGCAGTACCCCTACGAGCAGCGCGGCCCGGAGGGCATGCCCCAGCCGCTGTCGTCACAGGTGCCCTCCCAGGCCGGGCCGCCCCCGGCGCCCGCGGGCTGGATCGCGGTCGTCGCGCCCGACCGCGAGTACTTCCTGGCGATGATGCACCGCAGCGGCCCCGAGGCCGCCGGGCTCAACCTCCCCGCCTACTCGCCCGAGCTGCAGCTGCCGCTCACGGGACCCCAGGTCGCCATCGGGCGTCGCCGCCACAGCACGGGCGAGTCGCCGGACATCGACCTGTCGCGGCCGCCGGAGGACCCGGGTGTCTCGCACCAGCACGCGATGTTCGTCCAGCAGCCGGACGGCAGCTGGGCCGTGGTCGACCAGGACTCCACCAACGGCACCACGATCAACGGCTCGGCGGACCCGATCCAGCCCTATGTGCCGGTCCCGCTCGCCGAGGGCGACCGGGTGCACGTGGGAGCGTGGACCACCATCACGCTCCGCCGGGGCTGACGGGCTCCCCCAGCGGCCAGCGCCACGGCCCGTCGGGGGAGTCGAGCCAGGCCCACTGGCGGTCCCCGGCCACCGTGACGCCGAACCGCTCCCGCGGCGGGCCGTCCTCGTCGCGCCACAGGGCGAGGGCGTCCGCCGCGCCCAGCCGGCCGGCGGTCAGCGAGAGCAGGAACCGGAAGCGGTCGCTCTGCAGGAGCCGGCAAGGCAGCCCGCCGCTGTGCGGGACGGGCTGCGGGGCGGCGCCCCGCAGCGGGACGAAGAACGCGGACGTCCGCAGGAACCTGCCCTCGGCGTGTGTGGCGTCCCGCACCCGCAGGGCGATCAGGCCGGTGGCGAGCGGGGCGAGGATCAGCCCGCCCGGGCGGCACTGCGCGAGCCAGGCGGGCGGCACGGAGGTCAGGGCGCAGGTCGCCAGGATCCGGTCGAAGGGGGCCCGCTCCGGGCAGCCCAGCGCCCCGTCGCCGGTGACGACCGCGGGGTGGAAGCCGGCCGCGGCGAGGTGCTCCCGGGCGCCCTCGGTGATCTCCGGGTCGAGGTCCACGGTGGTGACGGCGCGCTCGCCGAGCCGGTGGGCGAGCAGAGCGGCGTTGTAGCCGGTGCCGGCGCCGATCTCCAGGACCGTGTGCCCGTCCTCGACGTCCAGCGCCGCGAGCATCTTGGCCATCAGGGACGGCTGGCTGCTGGAGGAGATCAGCTCCCCGTCCCTGACGTACGTGGCCAGGGGCTCGTCCGCGTAGGCACCGGTCAGCCAGGCGTCGTGGTCGGCGGGGTCCGGATCCTCGCGGGAGCGCCGCCGGTAGCCGCCGGGGACACCCACGAAGTAGGCCGGCACGAAGAGCTCCCGGGGCACCTCGGTGAAGGCCGCCCGCCACCGGGGGTCACCGAGCTCGCCGTCGGCCATCAGGTACCTGACGAGCCCGGCCCGCAGGCCCTCGCTCAGCTCCCGGTCCGGGTCCGGCTCCGGGGGGAGGTCGCCTCCCGGCTGCACACCGTCCATGCCCTCCACTGTGCGTCGCCGGACCGCATCGCGCGAGCACGGGACGGAGGTCGTAGACCGCAAGTCCTCGGCCGGGCCGTCTGAGACGATGGAGGGGTGAATGAGATTCCGCGCGGCACGCTTCAGGAGCAGACCTTTTACGAGCAGGTCGGCGGGGAGAAGACCTTCCGGCGGCTCGTCCACCGCTTCTACCAGGGAATCGCCGAGGATCCCCTGCTCAGGCCCATGTACCCGGAGGATCTCGGGCCGGCCGAGGAGCGGATGGCGCTCTTCCTCATGCAGTACTGGGGCGGCCCGCGCACCTACAGCGACAACCGCGGCCACCCGCGCCTGCGCATGCGGCACGCGCCGTTCGCCGTGGACCGCGCCGCGCACGACGCCTGGCTGCGGCACATGAAGGACGCCGTCGACGAGCTGGAGCTCTCCCCGGCGCACACGGCCGAGCTGTGGCGGTACCTGACCTACGCCGCCGCGTCGATGGTCAACACCGAGGGCTGACGGCGGGCGCCCCGGCTCGGGCCGGGGTGCGCTCAGGCCGGGGTGACGCTCAGGCCCGGCAGGCCGCCGGGGCCGCCGGTGCGGACGGCGATCGAGCCGTAGGGGGTGCGCAGCCGCAGCCAGCCGCCCGCGGCGAAGAGGGCCAGCGGCTCGGGGGCGAGGGCCGTGGCGGTGCCGCCGGCCCGTGCGGGCCGGGCGGTGGCGGGGTCCGGGAGCGGCCGCAGGAAGCCCAGCGACTGCGCCGCGTGCACGGCGCGCAGCGGCAGCCCGGTGTCCCCCAGGGTGCGGGACCAGATCTCCCGGCCTATGCGGTCGCGCTCGGAGCGGGTGCGGTGCTGCTCGGGCAGCGCCGCGTCCCGGGCACGGAACTCCGCGACGGCGGCCGCGACGGCCCCGCGCGCGGCCGTGACGTCGGGCAGGCCCTCGACGCGCTGCCAGCCGCCGCGCGGCGGCAGCACTCCGGCCCAGGGCGGGCCGGTGACCCCGTCGGGCACGGTGATCTCCACGCCGGTGCCGGGGGCGGCGGTGCGGGCCGCGTCCAGGGCGTCCGCCAGCTGCCCGGCCGAGACGGTGGCGTCCAGCACGAGGTCACCGGCGGCGGCCTCCAGCCGGGCGGTGCGGACGGCGAGGACCTCGAAGGACGGCGGGCGCCCGAAGATGCCCAGCACCCCGCCGCCGGCCTGCAGCCGGACGGCGGCGGCCCGGTCGTAGTGGATCAGCCGGGCCAGGAAGGCGGCCAGGCCGGCCGCCTCCCCGGCCTCGGCGAAGTGCAGCCGCTGACCGGACCGGGGCTGGGGCGCCGTCATACGGCGACGGCCTCCTTCTCGGGCTGCCCGGGGGCGTCCCGCCGGTCGTGCTCGTCACCCAGGTACTCCGCCAGGAACATCCGCTCCTCGGCGGTGATCCGCCGGGGCCGTCCCCGCTCGAAGTCGAACGGGACGACGACGGTCGAAGCCCGCACGTACACCTGCTCCTCGTCCTTGACCTCGCAGGCGACGGTGAGGGAGGCGGCGCCCAGCTTCGTCACCCACGTCTCGATGGTCACCGGGGCATGCCGGTGGACCAAGGGGCGCAGGTAGTCGATCTCGTGCCGGGCCACGACGGACCCGCCCTGGAACGACTCGCTCCCCTCCCCCGGCGCCAGCCGGAACATGAAGTCGATCCGCGCCTCTTCGAGGTAGCTGATGAAGACCGCGTTGTTCACGTGGCCGAACGCGTCCATGTCGGACCAGCGCAGGGAGCAGGAGTACAGGTGACGCGCCACGGTCAGCCCCGGGTGAGCTTCTTGTAGGTGGCGCGGTGCGGACGGGTCGCGTCCACGCCGAGCCGCTCGACCTTGTTCTTCTCGTAGGACTCGAAGTTGCCCTCGAACCAGAACCACTTGGAGTTGCCCTCGTACGCCAGGATGTGCGTGGCGACCCGGTCGAGGAACCAGCGGTCGTGGGAGACGACCACGGCCGCGCCGGGGAAGTCCAGCAGGGCGTTCTCCAGGGAGGACAGGGTCTCGACGTCGAGGTCGTTCGTCGGCTCGTCGAGGAGGAGCAGGTTGCCGCCCTGCTTGAGGGTCAGCGCCAGGTTGAGGCGGTTGCGCTCACCACCGGAGAGGACCCCGGCCGGCTTCTGCTGGTCCGGACCCTTGAAGCCGAACGCGGAGACGTACGCCCGCGAGGGCATCTCGACGTGGCCGACGTTGATGTAGTCCAGCTCGTCGGAGACGACGGCCCACAGCGTCTTCTTCGGGTCGATGTTGGCGCGGGACTGGTCGACGTAGGAGATCTTGACGGTCTCGCCGACCTTGATCTCGCCGGAGTCGGGGGTCTCCAGGCCCTGGATCATCTTGAACAGCGTCGTCTTGCCGGCGCCGTTCGGGCCGATGACGCCGACGATGCCGTTGCGCGGCAGGGTGAAGGACAGGTCATCGATGAGGACCTTGTCACCGAACGCCTTGGAGAGGTTGTTGACCTCGACGACGATGGAGCCCAGACGCGGGCCCGGCGGGATCTGGATCTCCTCGAAGTCCAGCTTCCGCATCTTGTCGGCCTCGGCCGCCATCTCCTCGTAGCGGGCGAGTCGGGCCTTGGACTTGGCCTGGCGGCCCTTGGCGTTGGAGCGGACCCACTCCAGCTCTTCCTTGAGCCGCTTGGCGCGCTTGGCGTCCTTCTGGCCCTCGACCTTCAGACGGGCCTGCTTGCTCTCCAGGTACGTGGAGTAGTTGCCCTCGTAGGCGAGCGCGCGGCCGCGGTCGAGCTCCAGGATCCACTCGGCGACGTTGTCCAGGAAGTACCGGTCGTGGGTGATCGCCACGACGGTGCCCGCGTACTTGGAGAGGTGCTGCTCCAGCCAGTTCACCGACTCGGCGTCGAGGTGGTTGGTGGGCTCGTCGAGCAGCAGCAGGTCGGGGGCCTCCAGCAGCAGCTTGCAGAGCGCGACGCGGCGCTTCTCACCACCGGAGAGGTTGTTGACGGGCCAGTCGCCGGGGGGGCAGCCCAGGGCGTCCATGGCCTGCTCGAGCTGTGCGTCGAGGTCCCAGGCGTTGGCGTGGTCGAGCTCCTCCTGGAGCTTGCCCATCTCATCGAGCAGCGCGTCGGAGTAGTCGGTCGCCATCAGCTCGGCGATCTCGTTGAAGCGGTTGAGCTTCCCCTTGATCTCCGCGACGCCGTCCTCGACGTTCGCCAGGACCGTCTTGGACTCGTCGAGCTTCGGCTCCTGCATGAGGATGCCGACGGTGTAGCCGGGCGACAGGAACGCGTCACCGTTGGACGGCTGCTCCAGTCCGGCCATGATCTTCAGGACGGTGGACTTACCGGCACCGTTGGGGCCGACCACACCGATCTTCGCACCGGGCAGGAAGCTCAGCGTCACGTCATCGAGGATGACCTTGTCGCCGTGCGCCTTGCGCGTCTTGCGCATGGTGTAGATGTACTCAGCCAAGAGAAACCGTCCGGCAATCGATGAGTGGGCAGATACACCCCATCTTGCCGCACCGGACGCCCGGGGCGGAAACCAGTTACGGGCGCGGCCCCCGCCGGGGGCCCCTGCCGGGTGACCGATGGGTCCCGTGAGGCCGGTGCGAGGCCGGGTTCCTGGTGGTCGGGGGCCGGGCCGGCGGGCCGGGGGCCCGGGGGATCGGTGGTCAGTGACCGGCGGGGCCGGGGGCCGGCTGCCGGCGGGGCCTGTGGCCGCCGGGACCCGTGGTCGGTGGGAACGGTGGTCGGCGGGGCCCCTGGTCGGCAGGGCCCGGCGCTGCCAGCCGACCGGTGATCACCAGAGCGATCACCGGCCGGGGCAGCCGGAACGGCCGGAGCGGCTATTCGCCGGGCGCCGTGTTCTCCCGGCGGAGGAAGTAGACCGCGCCGCTGCCGGCGACGATCAGGACGATCGCCAGGCCCGCGATCGTCGGGGTGGTGGTGCTCCCGCCCGTCGTGGCGAGGTCACCGCCCGCGGACGCCTTCACGACGCCCTTGCCGCCGGTCGAGGCCGTGCTGATCGGGGACGTGCGGGTGGGGTCGGTGCCGCCTCCCTCCCCGGTGGCGGCCGCCGCCGCGGCATGCTCGGCGGTCAGGCAGTCCAGGATTCCGGAGAACGTCCGGGAGAACCCGTTCGGTCCCGTGATCGTGAACTTGTACGCCTGGTTCTCCGCGACCTTCACCAGCGTCGTCTCCGAGCCTCCGGCCGGGACGGTGTGGTCGACACCGTCGAGGTCGAAGCCGAACGGGGCGTCGCCGCGGTTCTCGGCGGTGACCTCCACACCGCCCTTGGCGCAGTTCTTCCGTGCGGACAGCGCGGGGACGGCGCCCTTCGCCGCCCAGTTCGCGGTGGCCGTGGCGGAGACGGTGCTCTCGCTGGAACCGGCCAGGATCTGGGTCTGGGTCGTGGTGTGGTCCCCGACGAAGACCCTGCCGACCGGGACCTTCGTGGCGGCCGTCGCCTTCAGCGCGAGGGACCCGTCGCGCGCGCCGGGCCGCACGTCGAAGTAGATCTCGCCGCCGTCGCCCGTGGAGGTGAGCCGCTTGCCGTCCTTGTCGACGATCTTCACGCCCTTGGCGACGGCATCACCCGAGGGGGTGAGGGTGACGCTTCTGGCGTTGGTGTGGACGGTGACGGGGCCGAGCTTCCGGCCTGACTTGCCGGAGACCGCGGGCGGCGTCAGCGTCAGGGACGCCTCGGGCTCCTCGGCGTCCTTGGCGCTCTTGTAGAGGTGCTCGGCGAGCTTCTGGGCGGCGCCGTCCTTGGCCTTGACGTCGGCGCCGTCCGAGTAGCGCCAGATGGCGACCTGGGTGCCCGCGGCGGCGGTGTTCGCGTCGAGCGGGCCCGTGCCGGCCTCCTTGGCGAGCGCGGCCAGGTCGTTCACCTGCGGGTAGGAGTGCTGCAGGATCCAGCGGATCCGGCCGGCGTTCTTGTTGGCGTGGAGGGAGGACTCGCTCCAGCCGACCTCTTTGTACTTCGCCCCGTCGACCGTGTTCGTGAGCATGTCGACGCAGTACGTCTGCAGGGAGCCGCCCCCCTCGACCTTCATCTCGAACAGGCCGGCCAGGACCTCGCCCGTCTTGCGCCGGTCGTTCACCACGACGCCGGAGCCCGCGGTGATCTTGCCGAGCGTGGCGCTGACCCCGCCCGGGTTCTGCGGCGCGTCGCCCGCGGCGGCCGGGCCCGCCGTGGCTATCGTGCCTACCGCGGTCACGCCCGTCACCACGACCGCTGCGGCAAGGCGGGCAGCCCCCCGCCTCTTGACAGAAATCATCGATTTCCTTCCGGGCGCACGCAGATCCAGTCGGTGCGCCCCGCCAGCGAACTCAAAACTCAGAAGCCCCCGTTGCCACGTTTGCTGCGAACGTGATCTTAAAGAGCGAGCGCGAGATCATCCCCACCCGGAGCACTGCTCAACCGATCCGAATCGGAATCGTTACCGGGGGACGCCGCCTGACCTGGCAATATCGATAAATCTCCGGGACAAACCGCTCATTTCACAGAGGTGTTGCCCCGGCCGGCATCCCCGCCGCACCCTGCGCCGGCGGCCCCGCAGCCGCCTCCGCCGGGGTGCGTGCCGAGGTCCGCGCCGGAGCCCGTGCCGGGGTCCCCACCGGCGTCATCGGCACCCCCACCGCACGCACCGGCTCGACCAGCATCGGTCTGGCCGGTGACACTCTGCGGAACGCCGAGGTGCCCCGCGCCAGGTCGTGGCCGATCGACACGGCGTCAAGGTCCGCCGAGAGCCACCGCTTTCCGTCACGCTCCTGATCCTGGATGCGCAACTTGCCCTGCACGATGACCGGTTCGCCGACCGAGACCGACGCCACCACATTGGCGGCCAGCGTCCGCCACGCCCACACGGTGTAGAAGCTCGTGTACGCGTCCGCCCACTCCTCCTTGGCGCGGTCCCAGCGGCGCACCGTCGCCGCGAGCCGGAACCGTGAGACGGCCGAGCCGTTCGCCGCCTCCCTGAAGTCCGGCGGTGTCGCGACGTTCCCCACGACCGTCACCAGCGTTTCGTTCATCCCGACCGCCCCCGTTGCTCGAACCCCGCACCCGGGCCGGACCGGCCCGGGCAGTGATCTCATGCTGCAACGGATCGCACGGGTCTGCCGGAGCCTGTGGACGGCCCGCCGGTTGTGGAAAAGCCCGTCACCCTCCAGCGTCTTCCAGGCCACTCGGCGCCCCTCGCGCCCTTCCCGTCGGTCACACCTCACCCGCCGCGATCACAAACTGGGCCCGCACCTCCCGGTAGCGCAGCAGCTCCGCCGCCACCGGCTCCAGCACCCGCTCCCGCCCGCACCCCGCGGCCACGCTCCGCAACCGCCGCTCCGTCTCCAGCCCGTGCCGCCGCGCCGGCCCCCGCGCCACCGCCCGGCAGCACCACGCGAGCGCCGGACCGCCGACCCCGCTGCCCGCCAGCACCAGCCCTGGAACCCACCACTCCGCTCCGTATGCCCCGATCAGCACGCCCACCAGCCATACCGCACCCAGCAATTGCAGCAGTGACAGCACTCCCTGGCTCGTCGCGGCCACCACCCACCACCGGGGCCTCACCAGGCGCGGGGCCGCGCCACCGCGCGTCCGCCCCGCCCCGGTGCGCGGCCCGCGCAGCCGCCCGGCGCGTCCGGTGCCCGGGTCCCCGTCGCCCGGCTCCCCGGCAGCGGTGCGGCTTCCCTCCGGCTTCTCGGCGGCCCCGGCGATCACGACCGCTTCCTCGGCCCCGTCCGCCTCGTTCTTCCCGCCTTTCCCGGCCTTCCCGCCCTTCCCGGATGTGCCGGTCTTCGCCGTTCTCCCGCCTCCTCCGGCCTTCCCGGCTCCCGTGCGCCGCCCGGACGTGCGCCCGTTCGTCGCCGCCCCCCGGGCCGCCGCGGAGGCCGCCGTGGCGGCGGCCGTGTCCAGGGCCTCGGCCAGCCCCTCCGCGCCCCGGCCGGCCGCCTCGCGGACCGCCTGTGCCCACGGGTCGGGCAGCCCGGCGGACGCCTCGTAGGCCAGTGCCCGCACGGCCTGCTCCACCAACGGCCGGGACGCCGTCCGGCGGGACGGCTCACCGGTGCCGGCCGCGTGGGCGGAGGCGGCCGTGCGGTCGGCCGAGGACAGGGCGACGGCGGTGGCAACAGCCCGGGCCACGGCCCCGACGCCGGTCGTGCTGTCCCCGCCGGCCCCGCCCCGGGCCCCCCGCTTCCGTCCGTACCAGCGGCGGGCCTGCGTCCAGGACGTCCCGCAAGCGCGCTCGGCGTCCCGCAGCCAGGCCCGTTCGGCCGCCAGACCGGCCGCGTGAGCACCCACCGCCTCCGCCAGCCGGTCCTCGAACTCCTGCCGGGCCGTCTCCGTCAGCCCCGGCCGCCCCTTCGCGATGTACGCGGGCCGCAGACGCGCCGAGACGCCGTCCACATCGGCGACGAGCCGCCGCTCCGGAACGTTCCGTCCGGCGGTGAACTGGGCCAGCATCTCGCGCAGTTCACCCACCCTGTCCCCCGTCAGCGCCGACAGGGCCAGCACCGTCGCCCCTGGCTCCCCGTGCTCGCCGAGCGCGATCCCGTCCTCGTCCAGCAGCCGCCGCAGGTCGTCCAGGACCTGGTCCGCGGCGTCCCCGGAGAGCCGGTCCACCTGGTTGAGCACGACGAACGTCACCTCGGCGTACCCCGCCAGGGGCCGCAGGTAGCGCTCGTGGAGGACGGCGTCCGCGTACTTCTCCGGGTCCACGACCCAGATCACGGCGTCCACCAGCCTCAGCAGCCGGTCCACCTGCTCCCGGTGGCCGGGCGTCGCCGAGTCGTGGTCGGGCAGGTCGAGCAGGACGAGGCCGTTCAGCCCGGGGTCGTACGGGCGCACCGGCGCCCGGCGGGCCCGGGCCGGGATGCCGAGCCGGTCCAGCAGCCCGTCCGCGCGGTCCGAGCGGTCGGTCCAGGCGCAGGCGATCGGGATGGCCGTGGTCGGCCGCCGCACCCCCGCCTCGGAGAGCTGGGTGCGGGCGAGGGCGTTGAAGAGCGTCGACTTGCCGCTGCCCGTCGCCCCGGCGATGGCCACGACCGTGAGGTCGAGCGAGTGCCGCTGCCGGGCCGCCGCCTCCTCCAGGACCCGGCCCGCCTCGGCGAGGGTGCGCCGGTCGAGCCTGGCCCGGGACAGCCCGACGAGCTCGCGCAGCGCGTCGAGGCGGGGCCGGAGCACGGTGCCCGCGCGGGGCGCGGGGAGGGGCTCGGGGACGATCGGGGGGTGCGTGGGCTCCTTCGCGCGCTGGGCTTCGTCGGCCTCCCACACGCTGTTCCGCCGCGGGAGCCGCCCCGGCCGCGCCCGGCGCGCGATCAGGCCGTCGTCCCAGGCGCTGCTCGGCGCGCCGGGAACCGGCCGGTCGGCGCGTTCGTCACGGCTCTCGGACACGGGCACGGCGGTCACCTCTCCCTCTGTAGTACGGACAGTGCGGCGATGAGTTCGACCTGGTGGTCGGGGGTGATGTCGAGGGCTTCGAGCGGCGCGGTCCGGCGGTCGCGTTCCGCGTCGAGGACGCGCTCCAGACAGTCGGTCAGCAGCGCTCCGCCCCGGTCGCGGAGCCGGAGCACGCCCTGGGCCCCGAGCGTCTCGGCGAGCTTCTCGCCGGCCGTACGGGACCGGCGGCCGCCCAGCAGCAGTACGGCCAGCAGCGCGGCCGCCCGGTCGGCGTCGAGGCCCGCGCCGCGTTCGACGGCCCGCACCTCTTCCTCCGCGAGCTCTTCGAGACAGCGCCGCCAGCGGCGTACGGCCACGCCGACCCGGCCGACGGCCCCGTCCGGGTCGCTCGGCGCGAGCACGGCGTCGGCGGCTGGGTCGCCCGCGGACTCCGTGGTGATCTCCTCGTCGGCGGCGGCGACGGCGCAGCTCAGCACGGCGGCCAGGGAGGAGGTGAGGGCGGTGAGCAGTTCGTCGGAGGTGGCGTCCTGCGGGTGGCCGCGCCAGTGGGTGAGCGCGTCACCGGCCAGCACCTCGCCTCCGGCGATCTGGCTCCGCACCCGGTCCGCGGCCCGCCCGTAGGCGTCCTCGACCCGCTGGAGCAGGCGTACGGCGGCGGCGTGCTGCAGGGCGGCGGCCCCGGCGAGCCCGGGCAGCCGTGACCGCAGGGAGGCGAGCAGTCCGGTGACGGTGCGGGCGGTGGCGACGGCGCGCGCGGCGGGGTCCTGGGCGCGCTGGTGGAGCCAGGCACGCAGCCCGTCGACGGCCGTGGCGGGCAGCAGTCCGCTGCCGCCGCCGGCGGACTCGGGCAGTTCGGGGATGGTGAAGCGCGGCACGTCGCCGAGGCCGGCGGCCGCGAGCAGCGCGGCGTAGTGCCGGGAGACTTCGGCGGCGACCTGGTGCGGCACCCGGTCCAGGACGGTCACCAGGGTGACGTCGTACTCCTTGGCGGTGCGCAGCAGGTGCCAGGGCACCGCGTCGGCGTACCGGGTGGCGGTGGTGACGAGTACCCAGATGTCGGCGGCGCAGATCAGCTCGGCGGCGAGCTCGCGGTTGCGCGCGACGAGGGAGTCGATGTCGGGGGCGTCGAGGAGCGCGAGCCCGCACGGGAGGGAGGTGTCGGTCTCGATGCGCAGCGCGGCGAGCTCACCGCTGTCGGTGTCGTCCGTCTCCTCCGCCTCGTCGGCCGCTTCGGCGAGGTCACCGCCGTCGCTCAGGTCCCTTCCGCCTCCGGTGTTCGGCTCGTAGGCGGTGATGTCCTGGGCCGGTACCCAGACCCGGCGCAACTCCGGCAGCACGCGTTGCCCGGCGAACCAGTGGTGGTCGTCCGGATGGCAGACCAGCACTGGCGTGCGGGTCGTCGGCCGTAGGACCCCGGCTTCAGTGACCCGGCGCCCCACGAGAGAGTTGACCAACGTGGACTTGCCGGCCCCGGTGGATCCCCCGACCACCGCGAGGAGCGGCGCTTCGGGGGCGCACAGCCGGGGCACGAGATAGTCATCGAGTTGCGCGAGGAGTTCAGCCCGGTTACGACGGGCGCGGGCGGCGCCGGGGAGGGGGAGGGGGAAGCGTGCGGCGTCGACACGATTACGCAGTGCGGACAGCGCGTCGAGCAGTCGGGTCCGTACGTCCAAGGTCGCCACATGTGCAGAATGCCCAATTCTGTGACGATTTTGAAGCGTATAGCCCATGGCGCGCGAGACGTGGCGCGAGGGGCTCAGGCATAACGAGTACACAACACCCGTCGCCTGAGGCGTAAAAAACGATGCAAGATTCGTACCTGCCTGCGATTATCAGGACCGCTTCACTAAACCTCCACATCGTGGCACGGAGGTGAAGCAACCGGGACGAGGTGAGCGGAGCCCTATCCTTGTCCCCGGCAAGGTCACGGCACCACCGAGCCCGGGGCTTCAGCCGTCCGCGACCGCCGCACACACCGGCCCCCGTAGCTCAGTGGATAGAGCAGGCGCCTTCTAAGCGCTTGGCCGCAGGTTCGAGTCCTGCCGGGGGCGCTCCGCTTCTGTTGCACGCCCCTCCTGCTGGAGGGGCGTTTTTGCTGCCCGCAGGGTCCCGTGGGCGCGCCATCTCCGTCCGGCTGTCGCCGAGGTCTGTCCCCGCTGGAACCGGCGTCCCGCTGTTGCCGGTGAGCTCGGCGCGTACTCTCGGGGGAGGTGTTGTTGAGGGGGCCTGTGGTGGGGGATGGGTGGGTGCGGGTGCCCGTCGGGCGGGATGCCGCGCGGTGGGTCACCCGGGGTGGTAGCCGGTCCGTGCTGTTCGTCGTGCACAACGTCACCTCCGCCACCCGGCTGCTCGACGTCCTGCCGCTGCTCAGCGGCGATCTGCGGGTCCAGACGCTCGTCACCTGCACCGGCTCGTCGCCCTTCCTCGCCGGCGTTCCCGAGTTGATGGAGCGGGCCGGGCTGCCCGTGCTTCCCTGGGAGCAGGCCAAGGCCACCCCCTTCGATCTCGTCGTATCGGCCAGCTACGGCGGTGAACTCGAAGCTCTTCAAGGGGATTTGGCCGTCCTCTCCCACGGCGTTGGCTACAATAAGAGATTGGCCACACCGGACACCGGACACCGGACACCGGACACCGGACACCGGACACCCGCCCCCGTCTTCGGTCTCTCCCCCGACTGGCTGCTGCACCAGGGGCGCCCCCTCGCCGCCGCCACCGTGCTCTCGCACCCCGAGCAGCTGGACCGGCTGCGGGCCGCGTGTCCCGAGGCCGCCGGGACCGCCGTGCTCGCCGGGGACCCGTGCTTCGACCGGATCCTCGCCGCCCTGCCCTACCGTGAACGGTTCCGGCGCGCCCTCGGGGTGGGTGACGGGCAGCGGCTCGTCGTGGTCAACTCCACCTGGGCGCCCGGCTCGCTCTTCGGCGACGGGCCCGGGGACGACGGCGGCGATCTCCTCCCCTCCCTCCTCCCCCGGCTCGCCTCCGAGCTGCCCGCCGACGAGTACCGCACGGCCGCCGTCCTCCACCCCAACATCTGGCACGGGCACGGCCCCGGCCAGGTGCGGGCCTGGCTGGACCGGGCGCGCCGGGCCGGGCTGGTGCTCATCCCCCCGCTGGAGGGGTGGCGGCAGGCGCTGATCGCCGCCGACTGCGTGCTCGGCGACCACGGCTCCGTCACTTTCTACGCCGCCGCCATCGGCACGCCCCTCCTGCTCGGCGCCTTCCCCGGCTCCGCCCTCGACCCCGGCTCGCCCGTCGCCGCGCTCGGGCGGGCCGCGCCGCGGCTGCGCCCGTACGAGGGGCTGCGCGCCCAGATCGACCGGGTGGTCGACAGCCACACGCCGGACCGCTACAGCGAGCAGGCCGCCCAGGTCAGTTCGGCGCCCGGCCGGTCGGCGGGGCTGCTCCGGCGGGTCTTCTACGAGCTCATCGGCATCCCCGAACCCCCCGGCCCCGCCCTGCTCGACCGGCTGCCGCTGCCCGCCTGGGAACCGGTGGAGCGCACCGCGCCCGTCCGGGTGCTCGCCCTCCCGGCCGGGGCGGCGCCTCCCGAGATCGCCGTGGTCCGGTACGCGGACGCCGGCGGCGAACCGGAGGGCGCGGGCCCCGGCTGGGAGGCCCACACCGCCGTGCACGAGGACACCCCGGACCCCGGCCGGCTGCGGATCGCCGACGTGATCCTGCGGTACGCCGCGGCGGACGACCCGCGCGTCGGGCCACCCGCCGCGTGGGGTGCGGAGGTGCTCGCCCGGCACCCCGCGTGCGCCCTCGCCGCGTACGTGACCGGGCCGGACCGCTGCACCGTGCGGACCCGCGGCGGCGACCTCCTGCGTCTGACCGCCGCGCCGGACGGCGCGGGGCGGGCCGACCTGTGCGACCCGGCCGCCTACGCCTCCGCCCTGTACGCCTGGCTCGGCGCCGGCAAGTCGCTGGACGAGGCGACGGCGGCCGGCATCGTCGTGAGCACGGGGGCCGCGCGGCACCGGGTGGCCGTCGAACGCGAGGCTTAGAGGCGTCAGCCGGCGCCGAGTTGCGTCAGGCGCGCTTCCACCCGCGCCGCTCCCCCGTCGTCGCCGGACGCCTCGTAGAGGTCGAGTGCCACCCGCAGGCAGCGGGCCTCGTCCTGCGCGTCCCCCAGGGCGGCGGCGCAGCGGGCCCGGAGCTCCGCCGCGTCCGCCTGCTGGAGGACCGCTCCTTCCTCCTCCATCGTCACCAGGGCCTTGTCCAGGGGGGTGCGGGCCCCGGCGGGGTCGCCGGCGGCGAGGAGGGACTCGCCGAGGCTCATCCGGATCCGGGCCTCGTTGTAGCGGTCCCGCTCGGGCAGTTCCCGGAACGCCGCGAGGGCCTGCCGCAGTTGCCCCACGGACGCGGCGGGACGGCCCTGGCCGCGCAGCGCCCGGCCGATGTGGTGTTCCAGCAGGGCGAGGCCGCGCGGCACGTCGCGTTCGCCGTCCTCGCCCGGGCCGATGTTCCGCAGGATCGTGCGGGCCCGGCGGAAGTGCTGCTCGGCGTCCTCGTAGCGCCACTGGCGCAGGTACAGCAGGCCGAGGGATTCGACGGCGGTGGCGCGGCCGCGGTGGTGTCCGGCCCGTTCGTCGCAGGCGGCGGCGGTGGTCAGCTCCGCCTCGGCGTCGGTGAGGCGGCCCAGGCCCAGGTAGGCGAAGGCGAGCTGGGTGCGGATGCGGCCCTCGGCCCGCCGGTCGCCGAGGGCGTCTGCGCAGCGGTGGGCGGCCTCCGCGCCCCGCAGGTGGGTGGTGACCCACTGCTCGTGGAAGCCCAGGCGCAGGTGCATTCCCCACATCGCCTCGCACAGCTGCCACGCCAGGTCGTCGAACCCGTGCTCCTCGGCGACCCGTACGGCCTCGGCGAGGTTCTCGCGCTCGCGCCGCAGCGCGTCGAGGGCGGCGCGGGCGGTCTGCGGCGCCCGGTCGCCCGGTGGGCGGGTCCGCTCGTCGTAGGCGGGGCCCAGGTGCCACCGTCCGGGGATGACCAGGGCGTCGGCGTCGGCGGCGAAGCGCAGATACCAGTGGATCATGCGGCGGACGGCTGCCGTGGTGGCCGTGCGGCCGTCCTCGGCGTGGGCGCGCTGTTCGGCGTGGCGGCGGACGACGTCGTGGAAGTGGTAGCGCTCCTCGCCGATCTCCTCCAGGAGGTGCACCTCGGCGAGGTCGTCGAGGAGGCGGCGGGCCTCGGCGTGCGGGATGCCGGCGGCCGCGGCGGCGGCGCCGACGGAGATGCCGGGCCACGGGCACAGGCCCAGCAGCCGGTAGAGGCGGGCGGTGGCGGGGGGCAGGTCGCGGTAGGAGACGTCGGTGGCGAGCCGGACCGGCGCGTGCGGGTCGGCCGCGTCGTCCCGGCCGGCGCCGGGGTCCGCGCCCGGGGCGTGCGCCAGGGTCGCGAACTCCCGTTCCAGGCTCTCCCAGCTGACGTGCTCCCGGGTGGCCACGCGCGCGCCCGTGGCGCACAGCGCCAGCGGGAAGCCGCCGCAGCGCGCCGCGACCGCCTCGGCGTGCGCCCGCTGCCCGGCGACGCGCCGCGGGCCCGCGACGCGGGTGAGCAGCCGCAGGGAGTCGGCTTCGGAGAGCGGGCCGAGGGGGATGGTGCGGGCGCCCCGGTCGCGGACGAGCTCGGGGAGCCGGTGCCGGCTGGTGACGAGCACGAGCGAGCCGGGGGAGGCGGGGAGCAGCGGGGTGACCTGGGCCGCCGAGTGGGCGTCGTCGAGCAGGACGATCATGCGGCGGCCGGCGGTGCGGTCGCGGTAGAGGTCGGTCTGGGCCTGTTCGCCGGCCGGGACCCTGTCGGCCGGTATGCCCAGGCCGTGCAGGAACCGGACGAGCGTCCCGGAAGGCGCCGCAGCGGTGGCGGCGGAGGCGCCGCGCAGGTCGGCGTAGAGCTCGCCGTCCGGGAAGCGGTCGGCCAGGGCGAGGGCGCAGTGCACGGCGGCCGCGCTCTTGCCCACGCCGCCCGGGCCGACGAGCAGGACGACATGCGGCGCGCCGCCGATGCGCCGGTCCCGCGAGGTGCCACCGTCGGAGGTGTCGTCCGCGGTGGCGTCCTCGCCGTCCAGCAGTTCCGTGATCGCCGCCAGGACGTGGTCGCGGTCGGTGAAGACGGCCGTCCCCGGCGGGAGGAGCCGGGGGCGCGCCGTGCCGGGGGCGGTGGCGGGTGCCGTCGCCGCGCTCTCCCGCAGCCAGGCGGCGAGGTCGCGGGCGAAGTCCGGCTCGCGGCGGGCCGCTTCGATCAGCAGGGTGGCGAGCGCGCGGCGCTCCTCCGCGTCGGCGGGCAGCACGGGTGGGGTGCCGGGGTCGCCGGTGGGGTCGCCCGGGGCGGCTCCCCTGCGCCACATGCGCCTCACGAGGCCCGACAGGCCCTCCGTGGTCCGCCGCCCCATCTCTCCGGCGGCGCCCGACAAGGCCCCCGAGGTCGCCGTGTCGACGGCCGCGAGCACCGCGGCCGTCGTGAACGGATCCACGAATTTCCCTCCCCCACTCGCCGATCCGGTCACGCTATCGGGAAGATCGCGGCCATGGGCGGGATCCGGTCGGTCCGCGCGAGCGGGCCGGGGCGGGGGCGACCGGGGGCCGGGCATGGCGCCCGCGAAGGGTTTTCGGGGGCGCCACACGGGGGCGGCGCGGGGCGGCTGCGCCCCGGGGCCGTCTGCTGTTCGCCGGACCGGCCCGCGGGTCACCGCCCGCGGACCGGGGTCAGGCGTTGACGCAGGTGTTGCCGGACGCGGCGTTCAGCAGGCCGATGATGTCGATGCTGTTGCCACAGAGGTTGATCGGCACGTGGACCGGGACCTGGATGACGTTGCCCGAGATGACGCCCGGGGAGCCGGCGGCGAGACCGCCGGCACCGGCGTCGGCGACGGCGCTCCCGGTGAGGCCCGCGATCGCGGCGCCGACGGTGGCGGTCAGGACGGCTGTTTTGGCGAAACGTGACATTGCGGCGACACCTTTGCTCGGTCGTTCGGGGAGGGCACCCGGCCGGTGACGGCCGGGATGAGGATCAACGCCCATTGCTCGCAAAGGTTTCGTACATGGTGCGGACGGGTGATTCCTGATTTCTCCGTGCTGATCCGGCTTTTATCCGGGCAGACGGAACAAGTGGGAGGCCCTCGTCCCGTCGTTCCTCGAAGCCGTCCCTTCCCTGTCCCCTCTCTCCTCCCTTCTTATCTCTCCGCCCTCCTCCCCTTCACCTCTTCTCCGAGGCCATCCGTACGGCGAACGACTCCAGTTCCTCGCACCACCCCGTCGCCAGGGGCGAGGCCGCCGCCGTGGTGGAGGCCCGGTCGACCAGGTCGCGGATGAGGCGCTCGGCGATGCCCCGCTCCTCGCGCTCCAGCAGGATCTCCCGGAGCAGCTCGGCGTCCCAGTCGTACTCCGGCCCGCCGTCGAGGAAGCCCCTCAGGCGCCAGGCGGCGTGCAGGGAACGGGCGTAGGAGTCGTAGGCGGCGTCCAGATCCGGGCGCTCGGCGAGGGCCGCCCCGAGGCGCATCGGGTGCCGCAGCGCGTACCAGCCCGCCGTGCAGCCCCGGTCGCATCCTGATATGCACTGCCCCGGCCAGGGGTCGTCCAGGTACTCGGCGGCCATCGCCTCGTGCGCATAGGTGCCGACCGCCCGCTCCACGCGCAGTTCGTCCCAGAGCTGCCAGGCGGTGGCGGGCAGCCGGGACGCGAGCCGGTCGGCGAGGCTGAGGGCGAGGTCGCCCGCGAGGGTGGCGGTGGACTCGCCGAAGCGCCGGGCCTCGCCCGCCCAGCCGTTGCGCTCGTGCTCGGCGGCCCGGCTGACGTGCAGCGTGGGGATGCCGCGGCGCAGGGCGGCGTTGTCGCGGACGTCGCCGCGGATGAGGGTGCAGGTGTCGAGGAGTTCGAGGGCGGCCGCGGCGTCGACGGGCTCGGGGGCCTCCGGGTCTCCGCCCGCCGCGAGGTAGCCGGAGAGAAGGATGACCGGGCGCACCCGGTCGACACCTACGGCGACGAGCTCGGCGAGGGATTCGACCAGGCCGGCTCCCCTGGTGTCGGAGGTGCGCCAGCGCCGGTGTTCGTCGTTGAGGAGGCGGCGCAGCCGCTCCTCCACCCGGTCGAGCATCCCGGCGCGCTGGAGCTGGGGTGCCATCTCCCGGGGCGCCACCGCGCGCGGCAGCTGGGGTTGCGTCGTCATCGTGTGCCTCCCTGGGCCGGCCGCGGACTGCGCCGGCCCTGCCGGGCGGGCCCCGCCGGTGGCGGCGGAGCGTGACCGGCAGAAGACTGCCCACGGGAGCGCGCCGGAAGCGATGGTTTCCTGCCATACCGGAATGTGCCCTCCCTCGGGCCTTACCGCGCGCGGCGTACGCCCCCTTGCCCGGTCGGCGCGGCACAGCCGTCACTCACGGTGAGCATCCGCCCGTTACCCGCCCGTAAATGTGGCTCATATTCGGCGGTGCCATCGGACGGCCGAACTCCTCAGCGAACACGTGCGGAACGAACAGGGCGGGAAACACGGGAAGGCGGGGACGCCCTTCCCCCTCACCGGTCATACGATCCTGCAAAACCGGTCAATTGACGAGCGCTCACTCCCCAGTCGCCCGCCGTCTGTACAGCGCGCTCGGGGCGCCGCTACAACGGGTGAGGGCCCGGCTCCGGACCACGGCTCCGGACCACGCGGCGACCTCCGGGCCCGGCGGAGGCGACGGTGCGCAGGATCGCGATTGTCGGCGCGGGGCAGGCGGGGCTGCAGTTGGCTCTGGGGCTGTTGGAGGGGAAGGGCGGCGAGCGGGCCGTCGACTACGAGGTGACGGTGTACGCGGCGCGCCCCCCGGAGGAGATCCGGGCCGGGCGCATCGGCTCCACGCAGGTGATGTTCGAGCCCGCCCTCGCGCTGGAGCGCGCGGCGGGGCTGCACCTGTGGGAGGAGGAGACCCCGTGGATGTCGGGGCTGCGCCTGGTGGTGTCCGACCCGCCGGGGGTGCCCGCGGCGGCGCTCGACGCGGTGATGGAGCAGCCCGCCCAGTCGGTGGACCAGCGGGTGAAGACGGCCCGCTGGCTGGAGTTGCTGGAGGAGCGGGGCGGCCGCGCCGTGTACGGCTCCGTGGCACCGGCGGACCTGGAGCGGATCGCCGGCGGCCACGATCTGACGGTCGTGGCCACCGGGCGCGGCCCGCTGTCGGAGGTCTTCGCCCGCGACGAGCGGCACAGCCCGCACGACCGTCCCCAGCGGGTGCTGGCCGCCGCCTATGTGCACGGCATGACGTTCCTGCCCGCGCCCGGTGGTATGTGCGGGCGGATCAACCCCGTGGCGGGCTACGGCGAGTTCTTCTCCCTGACCGGGACGACCCTGGGCGGCACCTGCGGGATGCTGCTGTGGGAGGGGGTGCCCGGCGGCCCGTTCGACTGCTGGCGGGACAACCCCGGGCCGGACGAGGTGGTCGGGCGTTCGCTGGAGCTGATGCGCGCCCACCTGCCGTGGGAGTACGAGCTGTCCGCGGGCATGGAGCCGACGGACGCCGGGGCCGTGCTCACCGGCGCGTTCACGCCTGTCGTCCGGCATCCCGTCGCCGAGGTCGCACCGGGCACGTTCGTGCTGGGCATGGCGGACGCCGTCGTCCTCAACGATCCGGTGGCGGGCCAGGGGGCCAACACCGCGGCCCGCTGCGCGGACGGCTACCTGCGGGCGATCACCGGCCATGGCGAGCGGCCCTTCGACCGCACCTGGATGCTGCGGACGTTCGCCGCGTTCTGGGAGTACGCCCGGCACGTCACCGCCTTCAGCAATCTGCTGCTGGGCCCGCCGCCCGAGCACGTGCGGCGCGTCCTGGCCGCGGCGGCGGAGCACCCGGAGGTCGCCCGGCGCTACGTCGCCGGCTACGCCGATCCGGCCGGGCTGCGGGACTGGCTGCTGGACGCGGACCGCGCCGACGCCTATCTGGCGGCGGTGACCGGTTCCGCGCGGGGCGCCTGAGGGGGCGGGCGGGGCGGGGCCGGTAGCCTGGCCGGCGGCGGGGCCCCGCGCCCCCGACGGTCCCTGCTCGCGTACGACCGCGCCCGTGGGGCGCACTGCGAGGAGGACTCGGATTCATGGCCGCAGCACGGCCCGGCCCGCCGGTGGAGCCGATCGACCCCGACGTCGGGCCCGAGGACGTGCGCGGCACCGCCCGCGAGCACGGTCCTGTGCTGTGCGCGGTGTCGGCCGGCGGCGGCCTCGGCGCCGCCGCCCGCTACGGCGCCGGGCTGCTGTGGCCGGCGGCGGGCGGTGGCTTCCCGTGGACGACGTTCGCCGTCAACGTCACCGGCTGCGCGCTGATCGGCGTCCTGATGGCCGTGCTGACGGGGCTGCCCTCGCCGCACCGGCTGCTGCGGCCGTTCCTCGCCACGGGGGTTCTGGGCGGCTTCACCACGTTCTCCACCTACGCGGTGGACGTCCGGCAGCTGCTGACGGACGACCGTGCGGCGACCGCGCTGGCCTATCTGGCCGCCACCCCGCTCGCCGCGCTGGCGGCGGTATGGGCGGCGGCAGCGGCGACCCGCCGCGTGCTCCGCCGGGAGGTGGCGTCGTGACGTGGCTGCTCGTCATCGCCGGCGCGATGGTCGGCGCCCCCTTGCGGTACCTCACGGACCGCGCGGTGCAGTCCCGCCACGCCTCCGCCTTCCCGTGGGGGACGTTCACGGTCAACGTCACCGGCTGCCTCGCCCTCGGCCTCCTCACCGGCGCGACGGCCGACGTCCACCTGGCGCTGGGCACGGGCCTGTGCGGGGCGCTCACGACCTACTCGACGTTCAGCTACGAGACGCTGCGCCTGGCGGAGGAGGGCCGGCGCGCGTACGCGGTGGCGAACGTCGCCGCGAGCGTGGTGTGCGGCGTGGGGGCGGCGTTCGCTGGGGCGGCGCTGGTGGGGTGAGGGCAGGGGCCTTCACTCGAACGTGCGCTCCCCTGACATTTTCCCGCCGCGCCCGGCGGCCCGCACGGACCGCTGATTCCCATGCCGGAACTCACCCCGGACGCGCTGAGGGCCGCGGTGGCTCAGCTGCTGCCGAGCAGACTGCCCGAATTCAGCAGGCACCTGTCCGAGGCGGCGACGAACGCGCAGAAGAAGCAGAGCCTCGCCCCCTTGAGGATGTTCGTCCACTCCTGGGCCGTGACCATCTCGATCGAGCGCCATCCGGAGCGCGCCGCTCGCCTGCACGAGCTGGAGCGGGCCATCAACACCGGCGAGGCCGGCAGAGAGGCCGCCACCGAGATCAGACTCATCTGGGAGGCGGCGGAAGCCGAGGCAGGGCTGTGACCGGCTGGACGTGAGACTACGACCCGAGCGCCGAATACGTCACGTCAGGTCTGCCGCCCGGTGTCCTGGCCGAGGTGGAGCGACTGGCCACCGAACTCGCCGCGCTCGGCAGGGATGCGGCGTCGGTGGGTATGCCCGACCGAAGAGAGGGTGGTCTGCGGCAGCTCCACATCCTCGGCGGGGACGGCCTCGTCAGCTTTCTGGTGGTGCCCCGGGACACCTGCGTGTACGTGGTCAACGTCGCCTGGGTCGGCTGACGCCACCCCGGTCACTCGGCGTCCTCTTCCACCCCCAAATGCTCCAGCAGCACCCGCCGCAACTCCCGCGCCGCCCTCGGCGGCGTCGCGTCCTTGCGGTGGGCGATCGCGATCGTGCGGCGCATCCGCGGATCGTCGAACGGCGTGACGCGCAGGCCCGAGCGGGCCGCCACCATGCCGGGGACCACCGCGAGGCCCAGGCCCGCGCGGACGAAGCCGAGGACCGCGTCCATCTCGCCGCCCTCGACCGTGAACGACGGTTCGAAGCCGGCCGCGCGGCACGCCGCCGTGGTGATCTCGCGCAGGTCGTAGCCGCGCCGGAACATCACCATCGGCAGCCCCCGCAGGTCCGCCACCCGCAGCGCCCGGCGCCGGTTCGGGGCGGGGGCGGCGGGGGCGGAGACGGCGACGAGGTCCTCGTGGAGGAGTTCGGTGGTCGCGAGGGCCGGGGCGCCCACGGCCAGCGGGGTGATGATCAGGGCCAGGTCGAGGCCGCCCGCGGCGAGGGTGCGGACGAGGTCCTGCGAGCCGCCCTCGTCGACGAAGAGCTCGATGCCCGGGTAGCGGTCGTGGTACGTGCGCAGCACGTCCGGCACCAGGCTCGCGCACAGGCTCGGCGGCGCGCCGAGGCGCACCCGGCCCCGCCGCAGCCGGGCGACCTCCTGCACCTCGCGGTGGGCGGTCTCGGTGTCGGCGAGGATCCGCCGGGCCAGCGGCAGCAGCGCCTCCCCGGCGTCGGTGAGCGTGATGTTGCCCCGGGCCCGGTGGAACAGCTCGGCGCCCAGCTCCCGTTCCAGGGTGCGGATCTGCTGGGAGAGCGACGGCTGCGCGACGTGCAGCGCCTCCGCGGCCCGGGTGAAGTGCCGGACTTCGGCGACCGTGGCGAAGTAGCGGAGCTGCTGTAGTTGCACATCACCAGCATAGATAGGTGGAGGCTATTGAAACGAGCTCTGCCATGTCTTGGACGGATGGAGCGCGGCTGCCTAGCGTCGGGGCCATGGCACTGGCGACCCGGACGGACCGTCCTCCGTCCCTCATCGGCACCGTGTGGCACTCGACCGTCGGCAAGAAGGCGGTCATGGCCGTCACCGGTTTGATCATGCTGGCGTACCTGGTCGCCCACATGATGGGCAATCTGAAGGTGTTCTTCGGTGCCGGGGAGTTCAACGCCTACGGGCACTGGATCCGCACCGTCGGCGAACCCTTCCTGCACCGGGAGTGGTTCCTGTGGGCGGCGCGGGTGGCGCTCAGCGCCTCCGTCGTCCTGCACGGCGTGGCCGCCTGGCAGCTCAGCCGCCGCGACCGCGCCGCCCGCCCCGCGCAGTACCGGCACCGGCGAGCGCGCACGAGCTACGCGACCCGCACGATGCGCTGGGGCGGGGTGATCCTGGCCCTGTTCATCGTCTGGCACCTCCTCGACCTCACCACCCTCACCGTGAACCCCAACGCCGAGCAGGGCCGCCCGTACGAGAACCTCGTCGCCTCCTTCGACCGGCCGGCCGTCACGGCCTTCTACATCGCCGCGGTGCTCGCCCTCGGCCTGCACATCCGGCACGGCTTCTGGAGTGCCGCGCAGACCCTCGGCGCGGGCTCCCCGCGCCGCGACCGCGCGCTGAAGTTCGCGGCCAACGCCCTGGCGGCCCTGCTGACCTGTGGTTTCCTCGCCCCGCCGCTGGGCGTCCTGACGGGAGTCGTGAGCTGAGATGTCCGCATACGTCCACTACGAGGTCGGCGCGCCCGTCACCGACACCAAGGCCCCCGACGGCCCGATAGCCGAGCGCTGGGACCGCCGGCGCTTCGAGGCCAAGCTCGTCAACCCCGCCAACCGCCGCAAGCACACCGTCATCGTCGTCGGGACCGGGCTCGCGGGCGGCGCGGCGGGCGCGACGCTGGCCGAACAGGGCTACCGCGTCGTGCAGTTCTGCTACCAGGACTCCCCGCGGCGCGCCCACTCCATCGCCGCGCAGGGCGGCATCAACGCCGCCAAGAACTACCGGAACGACGGCGACTCCGTGCACCGCCTCTTCTACGACACCGTCAAGGGCGGCGACTTCCGCGCCCGCGAATCCAATGTGCACCGCCTCGCCCAGATCTCCGTCGAGATCATCGACCAGTGCGTGGCGCAGGGCGTGCCCTTCGCCCGCGAGTACGGAGGGCTGCTGGACACCCGCTCGTTCGGCGGCGTCCAGGTCTCCCGGACCTTCTACGCCCGCGGGCAGACCGGGCAGCAACTGCTCCTCGGCGCGTACCAGGCGCTCTCCCGGCAGATCGCGGCGGGCGGCGTCGAGATGCACCCGCGCACCGAGATGCTCGACCTGATCGTCATCGACGGCCGGGCGCGCGGCATCGTCGCCCGCGACCTGATCACGGGCGAGGTCTCCAGCCACTTCGCGGACGCCGTGGTCCTGGCCTCCGGCGGGTACGGCAACGTCTTCTACCTCTCGACCAACGCCAAGAACTCCAACGCCACGGCCGCCTGGCGCGCCCACCGGCGCGGCGCGTATTTCGCCAACCCCTGCTTCACCCAGATCCACCCCACCTGCATCCCGCGCTCCGGTGACCACCAGTCCAAGCTGACGCTGATGAGCGAGTCGCTGCGCAACGACGGCCGCATCTGGGTGCCGAAGGCGAAGGGCGACGACCGGCCGGCCGCACAGATCCCCGAGGACGAGCGCGACTACTACCTGGAGCGGATCTATCCCGCCTTCGGCAACCTCGTCCCGCGCGACATCGCCTCGCGCGCCGCGAAGAACGTGTGCGACGAGGGCCGCGGCGTCGGGCCCGGCGGGCAGGGCGTCTACCTCGACTTCGCCGACGCGATCGCCCGGCTGGGCCGCGAGGCCGTCGAGGAGAAGTACGGCAACCTCTTCGAGATGTACGAGCGGATCACCGCCGAGAACCCGTACGAGGTGCCCATGCGCATCTACCCGGCGATCCACTACACGATGGGCGGCCTCTGGGTGGACTACGACCTCCAGAGCACCGTCCCCGGCCTCTTCGCGATCGGCGAGGCCAACTTCTCCGACCACGGCGCCAACCGGCTCGGTGCCTCGGCCCTCATGCAGGGACTGGCCGACGGCTACTTCGTCCTCCCGGCCACCGTCAACGACTACCTCGCCCGTCACCCGCACGAGCCGGCCGACCCCGGGCACCCGGCGGTCACGGAAGCGGTCGACGACGTCACCGCCCGGCTGCGGCGCCTGCTGGAGAACGACGGTGACCGCACCCCGGACTCCTTCCACCGCGAGCTGGGCGAGCTGTTGTGGGACCAGTGCGGCATGGCCCGCACCGACAGCGGGCTGCGCAAGGCGCTGGAGAGGATCCCCGCGCTGCGGGAGGAGTTCTGGCGGCGGATCAAGGTGCCGGGCACGGGCGAGCAGCTCAACCAGGCGCTGGAGAAGGCGAACCGGATCGTCGACTACCTGGAGCTCGCCGAGCTGATGTGCCTGGACGCCCTGCACCGCACGGAGTCCTGCGGCGGCCACTTCCGGGAGGAGAGCGCGACCCCGGAGGGCGAGGCGGCCCGCAAGGACGAGGAGTTCGCCTACGCGGCGGCGTGGGAGTTCACCGGCCCGGGCACCGCGCCCGTGCTCCACAAGGAAGACCTGCGCTTCGCGTACGTCCACCCCACTCAGCGGAGTTATTCATGAGGCTCACCCTGCGCATCTGGCGCCAGTCCGGACCCGACTCCGCCGGTGTCATGACCCCTTACGAGGTCACCGGCATCTCCCCGGACATGTCCTTCCTGGAGATGCTCGACCACCTCAACGAGGAGCTGATCCTCGCCGGGGACGAGCCCGTCGCCTTCGACCACGACTGCCGCGAGGGCATCTGCGGCGCCTGCGGCATGGTCATCAACGGTCAGGCCCACGGTCCCGAGCGGACCACCACCTGCCAGCTCCACATGCGGCACTTCGCCGACGGCGACACGATCGACGTAGAGCCGTGGCGCGCCGCGGCCTTCCCGGTCGTGAAGGACCTCGTCGTGGACCGCTCGGCCTTCGACCGGATCATCGGCGCCGGCGGCTACGTGTCCGTCGCCACCGGCGCCGCGCCCGAGGCCCATGCCACGCCCGTGCCGAAGCCGGTCGCGGACCTCGCCTTCGAGCACGCCGAGTGCATCGGCTGCGGCGCGTGCGTGGCCGCCTGCCCGAACGGCTCGGCGATGCTCTTCACGTCGGCGAAGGTCGTCCACCTCAACGTGCTGCCGCAGGGCGCCCCGGAGCGGGAGTCGCGCGTGCTGGACATGGTCGGCGCGATGGACGACCAGAGCTTCGGCGGCTGCACCAACACCGGCGAGTGCGCGACCGCCTGTCCGAAGGGGATCCCGCTGACGTCGATCGCCACGATGAACCGGGAGTACCTCCGGGCGACGCTCAAGGGCGGCGCGCGACGGCGGTGAGCGCCGCCGCGGTCGTCAGCGGGCGCCGAACACCTGGGTCCACTTGGGGCCGCCGGAGTCGGAGGTCATGCCGACGCCGATCTCCTTGAACGAACAGTTGAGGATGTTCTTCCGGTGGCCGGAGCTGTTCATCCAGGAGTTCATGACCGCGGCGGGCCCGCTCTGCCCGGCGGCGACGTTCTCCCCGTAGGTGCTCCAGCGGTAGCCGGCGTTGGTGATCCGCTCGCCGGGGCCGAGGCCGTCGGGGTTGTTGTGGTCCATGTAGTCGCGGGCGGCCATGTCGTCGGAGTGCCGCTGGGCGGCGGTGGTCAGCTGCGGGTTGCTCCGCAGGGGCGAGCAGCCGGCCTTGGCCCGCTCGTCGTTGACGAGGCTCACGACCTGCTGGGCGATCCCGCCGCCGCCGGCGTTGCCCGCGGGCGGCGTCGGCTTCGGCTTCGGGCGGTCGGGGCTGCTGTCCGGCTTCGGCGATGCGGCCGGGGCGCTGGACGCGCGCGCCGGTGAGGAGGGGGTGGCGCTCGCGGGGCTGCGCGAGGCCGAGGGGCTCGCGGACCGGCTCGCCGAGGGGGAGGCGGACTGCGAGGCTCCGGTTCCCGTCGGCGTCGGGGTGCGGCCGCCGAAGGGCACGGGCCCGCCCGGGGCGTCCTGGGCCGTGACCTCGGAGCTCTTGGGGTCGTCGGCGAAGAGGTACGAGCCGCCGAGGATCCCGCCCCCGAGGAGGGCAAGCACCCCCGTCCCGATCGCGGCGCGGACGGCGGTGCGGTTGCCCTTGCCGCGCGCGCGGCGCCGGTGGGGAGTGGGGGAGGTAGGCGAACGGTGGGATATGGAGGGATCGGGCATGGCGGCCTCGTTCGGTAGCGGGGGCGGATCCGTCGACGGGGACGACTCGGCGGCCGGGGAGGCGTAAGCGTTCGGGGAGGCGTACGTGTCCGCAGAGGCGGACGCGTCCGGGGACCAGGTGTGGCCCACCGGCTCGGCCGACACCGTGCCGCCGCCCCACCAGCCGAGCAGGGCACCCGCGACCGGCACCAGGCCCAGGCCGACGAGCAGTCCCTCCGCGGGGACCAGCACCGAACCCGCCCCGCCGCAGCCCGCGCAGCCGCGGGTGTGCCGGGCGACGCGCTTGCGCCACAGGGCGGAGGGGGCTCCGTCCCAGGGCGCGGTCAGCTCGGCGAGCTCCCGGCAGGGCGGGGTGGCGGCGAGCGCGCGGACGACTCCCCGGGCGACGTCGAGCTGGGCCTTGCACCGCTGCACGCGGACGGCGGTGTGCTGGGGGGTGAGCCCGAGGGCGGCGGCGACCTCGGCGCGGGTCAGCTCGCCCGCGGCCTCCAGCCACCACAGGGACAGCACGTCCCGGTCCCCCTCGTCCAGCCAGCGGGTGGCCTCGGCGACCTCCCGGCGCTGTCCCGACAGTCCCAGCCGCACGATGGTCAGGTCGACGAAGTCGGCCGCCGGGTCGGGGACGTCGCCGACGTCCTGGAGCCCGCCCACGGGCGTCTCCTCGCGGCGCCCGTCCCGGCAGTGGTCGCGGATCTGGTTCATGGTGATCGCGACGAGCCAGGACCGGCAGGCGGCCGGATCCCGGAGCCCGCCGAGGCTGTTGATCACGCGGAGCATGGTCTCCTGGACGACGTCGTCGACGTCCGTGTGCCCGTCCAGCGCGCGGCCGACGATGTTGTAGACCAGCGGGAGGTACGCGGCGACGAGTTCGTCCTGCGCGGCGGCGTCACCGGCCCGCGCCGCCTCGACCACGGTCACGGCCACGTTCTCGCTCCGCACGTCCCGCCCACCTCTCTCCGTTTCGCCTGAGCTCACAGTCGTCCCGTCATGTGGGAGACCCGAGGCCGCTCATCAAATAACAAGAATGTGGAGGCGAAAGGAGGGGACGGGCCGGAAGGCGGCGTTCAGCAAGGCTCCGGCCCGCGCCTCCCGGTCCCGGACGACGCCGTCGAACACCCAGCTCAGGGTGCGTTTGCGGCCGGGGCACCCGGCGCCGGGGACGAGCTGCGGAACGTCCGTCTCCGGTCCGGTGTGAAGCACCTCACGTGCGGCGGTGTGTCCCGTATGCGCGTCTCGTCACCTGCGGGGCGCCCCCGGGCGCGTCGAGGAACTCCGTCAGGATCCCCGGTGCCGCGGCCTCCGCGAAGCGCACCGCCTCCTCGGCCGACATGTCCCGGATGCGGTATCCGTCCTCGCCCGCCGCCACGGCCGCGGTCACGGTGACCAGCCCGGCGCGCCGGGAGAACGGCGTCCGGGTGAACGTCCAGGCCACCACCGACCGCCGGTCGAGCGCCACGGTCTCCCGGACGAACGTGCCGGACCGCACCACCAGACGGTCCCCCTGAATCCCGTGCCCCAGCGCCCGGTACGCGTCCCGCGCGAGCCCGTGGGCCACCGGGGCGGCGAGCAGCAGGTAGCCCGCCGCGCACCACAGCAGCACCGGTGTGAGCAGCCACCCCAGCACGGCGAGCGCCACGGCCGGCGGCAGCACCGCCCAGGTGAACGCGCGGACCGCCCGCCTGCGCAGGGCGGCGCGCGGATGGGGCGTCAGCCCCGCGTCGGACAGGGGCGCGCCCTGGATGCCCGCGCACACCCGCAGGGCCTCCGCGCGGGGCGCGGGCGGCAGGACGACACTGCGCTTGCGGTTCTCCTCGCGGTCGCCGAGCCCGCCGGCCACCGCCCGCACGGTCGCGCCGCCGCCGGCCCGCAGCAGGAGGGGCTCGCGCAGGGCCACGCCGCGCAGGCGGTCCCGTTCGATGGAGACGGAGCGGGTGGTGAACAGACCGCGGCGGACGCGCAGGGTGGCCGCGTCGGTCCACTCCAGGCGGTACCGCCACCAGTTCTCGGCGTACACCCCCACGGCGCCCGCACTGCCGAGGGCGGTGACGGCGAGCAGGGCCAGCGGGACGGTGATCCAGAGCGCGCTGTGGCCGAACTCCTGGAACGCGTGGCGGACGAACGCGATCCGCCAGGGCTCTATGCCCATGCCGTCCAGCGCCCGCCACGCCGCGCCGGCCGCGGCGAAGACCCCGCCGAACACCCAGAAGGTCAGCGGCGCGTAGCGCAGCCACCGCGGGTCGGCCGTGGCGAGGACAGGGTCGTCGGCGCCCGCGGTCCCCGCGCGGGCCAGGAGCTCGGCCCGCAGCCGGACGGCCTCGCCGCGGGAGAGGGCCTCCAGGGACAGCTCCGTCCCGTGCCCGCCGGCGCCGGCCCGCAGCACGGACAGGCCCAGGACGCGCTGCACGGGGTTGGCGGTGAGGTCGACGTTGCGGATGCGGTGCAGGGGTATCGCGCGGACGCGCCGGGTGAACAGGCCGGTCCGCAGCTCGAAGGAGTCGGCGGTGACGCGGTAGCGGGTGCGCCGCCAGGTGATGAGCCCGGCCGTGGAGATCCCGGCGAAGACCGCGGCGATGACGCCGAGGGTGATCCACGCCCGGAGGTCGAGCCGCCCGCCGGTGGCGAGGGCGGTGAGGGCGAGGGAGCCGAGGGGCGCGGCCATCCAGGTGCAGTGCACCAGGAGGGTGCGGCGTTCGAGGGAGCGCCACTGCTCGCTCATGCGGCGTCCCCCGGGACCAGGCGCGCGGCGTCGCCGATGCGCTCCGCGAGCGCGCGGGCGTCGGCGTCGGACAGGCCCGCGATCTTCACGGCCCCCGCGGTGGAGGCGGTGGTGACGGTCACCGTGGCGAGGCCGAGGGCCTGCTGGATGGGGCCGCGCGTGGTGTCGACGGTCTGCACCCGGGAGAGCGGGGCTATGCGGTGCCGCTGGCGGAACCAGCCGCTCGCCGCGTAGACCGCGAACTCCCCCACCTCCCAGGCGTGCACGCGCAGGCGCACCCGCGGCATGGCCACGAGGTAGCCGGCGGCGGGGAGCACGAGGACGAGCAGCAGCAGGGGGCCCAGCCAGGGCAGCGCGCCGGGGAAGAAGAGGACGGACAGGACGAGCAGGGCGGCGGCGACGATCAGCATCGGTCCGCTCACCGTGACCAGCGCCTGGACGGTCCACCAGCGGCGGGCGCGCGGGTCGACGCCGAAGCGCGGCGGCCTCAGGCCGGGCTGTGGGTGGTGCCGGTGTGCGGTCATCGTTGCCCCCAACTTTCCAAGTCAACCGTATTGGCAGGCGCTAAGCTATAGCAATACAAACGACCTGCGAAAGCGAGGAGGTGGCAGCCGTGCCCAAGCGGGTGGACCACGAGGAGCGGCGCCGCAGGATCGCGGAGGCCCTCTGGCGGATCGCGTGCGCGCGGGGGCTGGACCGGGCGAGCCTGCGCGATGTCGCGGCCGAGGCGGGCATCTCACTCGGCCAGTTGCAGCACTACTTCTCCAGCAAGGAGGAGATGCTGGTCTTCGCCCTCCGGCACATCTCCGACCTCGCGGCCCGGCGCGTGAGCAAGCGCATCGGCGCGCTGCCGGGATCGCCCGGCCCGCGGGAGGTGCTGCGGGAGTCGCTCATCGAGATGCTCCCCATGGACGCCGACAGCCGCGCCGGCAATCTGGTGCAGGTCGCCTACTTCGTCCGGGCGCTCCACGACGAACGGCTGCGCGACAACGCGCAGGAGGGCATCCCGGCGCTGCGGGACTTTTTCGCCGGGCAGGTGCGCAGCGGCGTCGAACGGGGGGAGATCGCGGCGGACCGCGACCCGGAGACGGAGGCGATGCTGCTGATCGCCCTGGTCGACGGGCTCACGGCGTACACCCTCCTGGAGGTCTGGTCCCCCGAGGGAGCGCTGCGCCTGCTGGACGCACACCTGGACCGGCTGTTCACGGGGCGGCCTCCGGCCGGGTCGGGGGTGCCGGGGGTGCCGGCCGCCGGGGCCGGAGAGCCGGGCTAGCGGGGCGCCGGACGCGCCTACCCACGCGCGTCCGGCCGGACGACGGCCTCCAGCGACCACCCGGCCGGACAAGGGGGACCGCAGAGCCTGACAAGCGGAAAGCCGGGCGATCAGGGCCCCGACGCCCACCCGACCCGGCAGCGGCTCACGGTGCGGCCGGCGAGAGGGGTCCGCGGCCCGGCAGGGCCGGCCGGCGTCAACCGCCCGCGCGCGGCCGGCGGTCCGGCGTCCGCCTCGCCGTTCCTACGGCCGGCGGGCCGCCCGGTTGCGGCCGCGGGGGCCCGGGGAGAGGGCCGTCTCCAGTTCGTGGAGGGCGTCCATCAGCAGTTCCGTGCCGCGGATCGCGACGCCCTCGTCGCCCGCCCGCTCGCGCCACGCGTCCAGGGCCGCCCGCGGGCCCGACCAGTCCAGCGCCTGCCTGTCCCGGACGGCTTGGACGGCCGCCGGCAGGGCCGCCTCCAGGGCCGTGGCGAACGCCTCCGCCCCCGGGTCCGGGTCGGCGCCGCGGTCCGGGAGATGAGCCTCCATCAGCATCGTGGCCCGGCCCATGGTGGCGAGTGCCGCTTCCGCCGCCCGCTCGGCGCTGCGGGAGATGCCCCGGTGCCGCACGGGCTCGGTCAGGGCGCGGGCGGCCGCGTCCTCCCAGGCCGTGCGGGCCGCCCGGGAGTCCAGGAGCGCCTCGCGCACGCGCCGCGGCTTGCGCTCGGCGGGCCGTGCGAAGGCGCCCAGGACGGCGAGCGTGTAGCGGCCGTTGGCCCGGGCCCAGTCGGCGAGCCGGTCCCGCAGCCGGGGCGTCTCCCAGCTCGGGAAGAGCGCGTAGGCGGCCATCGCGAGGACCCCGCCCAGCAGGGTCAGCGCCACCCGCTCCTGCACCGTCTGCGACCAGCCCTCGCCCGCGATGCCGAGCAGGAAGACGACGTACGCGGCGATGCAGGCCGAGGCCACGCTGTAACCCGTGCGCATCAGCAGGTACATCAGCCCGATGCACACCACGGCCAGCCCCGCGCTCACCCAGGCGCCGGGGCGGGTCGTCGCCATCAGCGCCCCGGCGACGAGCACGCCGACGACCGTCCCCGCGAAGCGGGCCACGCCCCGTGAGTAAGTCTGGCCGAAGTCCGGCCGCATCACCATCACCGAGGTCATGGGCGCCCAGTAGGTGTGCCCGAACGGCAGGGCGCTCCCCAGGGCGTAGCCGGCCAGCGCCACGGCGGCGACCCGCACGGCGTGCCGCCCGACCGGCGAGGACCAGCGCGCCTCGCGGCGCAGGGCCCGCAGCCCCACCGGGACGAGCCGGGGCACCGAGGGCCGCAGCAGGTGCCGGTGCTCCGGCGGCTCCGGCCTGTCCGGGGACGCGGCGGTGGTGACGGGCTCGTCCGTGGCCTCCACGGCGTCGCCCAGCAGGGCGATCAGCCGCAGCGCGGAGCGGCGGGCGGCCCCTTGGAGTATCGGCGTCTCGGGCACTTCCAGCGCCGCCACCGCCTCGGGCGGCAGCCGCACCGGCCTGCCCCACCGGATCGCCCGCGCCACCGCGTCCAGGACCGCGCCGGAGGCGGCCAGCAAATCCCGCACCCGGTCGCGCTCGGGCCCTTCGGCGGGGGCACCGAGCACGGGGTCGGCGAGGGAGGCGAGCACGGGCCGGATCCGCTCGGCGACGCCCCGGGGCCCGCCCAACTGGCGCGGTCGGCTGCGGGCCTGCCGCGGGGTCAGCTCGGCGGCCTCCCGGGCGTCCATCAGCGGCTGCGGGTCGAAGCGCGCCACGGGGTCGTGGCGGAGCCGGCGCGCGTAGTCCGCCTCGGCGGCCAGCGCGTCGGCGAGGGCGTCCCGCTGGGCGCCCCAGGGCCGGATGGGCAGCAGGACGATCAGCGCCGCCTGGACGAGCCCGCCGAAGGCGATCAACCCGGCGTGCTCCAGCGCCCCGGCGACCGAGGTCGGCAGGGTGACCGTGACGAGCATGACCGCGACGGTCTGCGTGGCCACCAGGCCCGAGACCGGGCCGACGGCCCACGCCATGCCCGCCAGCAGCGTCCACACGGTGAGCAGGACGGCGAACACGAGGGGGTCGGCGGCGGCGACGTAGCCGAGGAAGGTGCTGACCCCCAGCCCCACCGCCACCGCGAGTGCCAGCACGGGCCGGGGCCGCCAGCTCCGCTGAAAGGTCGCCAGCCCGGAGGCGAACGCCCCGAACGCGGACGACACGGCCAGCTCCGGCGACCCGAGCCACAGCAGCAGCCCGATCACGATCGCGACCCCGCACGCGCCGCGCAGCGCGACGAGGGGCGTCAGTCTGGTCCGCTCGATCGTCAGCCCGGTACGAACGGTGTCTTTCAGCGCCTTCGACCAGGTCATACCGTCGAGCTTACGGTCCTGACCGCAACTGATCGGAATGCGACCGACCGCTTATTTCGGTGACCGGTGGGCGCCGCCGCCCGCCGCTATCGCCCCGGCCCGACCTGACCCGACGCCGCCCGGTCCCGCCCGGCCCCGGCTACCGCCGAAGGTCACCGCACACGATGTCGGCCAGCTTCAGCGGCTTGCTCGCGTCCAGCCCGACGTACGCCGTGAACCGGCCGTCCGGCCCGCCGCCCCACTTCGTGGTCACGGTGGCCCAGCCCATGCCCGCCGACTGCGCGGTGGTGACCTTGCCTATCGCGATGCTCCGCGGGGTGTTCTGCGCGCACAGCAGCAGGTCGTAGTCCTTCGTGGCGGCGGCCTTCTTCTTCAGCTCCTCGGTGACCTTGTTCTTACGGGCGGCCGGGCTCGGCCCGTGCTGTCCGTAGAAGCCGGTCAGGAACGCGTGCACCTGCTTGGCGTCGTACTGCCCGGCCGCCGGCCGGTGCTGACCCGCACCCACCGGGGCCGCACCCACCGGAGCGGCGGCCACGGCCGGCACCGCGACGCCCAGCACCGCCGCACAGACGGCGACAGCCACGACCGGGCGCCGGAAATCGAAATGGAACACGACTGGCCCTCCCTTGTTTCCCCGCGAGGCTGTTGTCCCCGCGAGGCCCTTGCTCCCCTGCAAGGCCCCCTTGTTAAGAAAGACACCGCGGGGCCCGCATCGGTTGCGGGCCCCCGGCGGCGCACCAGGGCGGGAAGATCTCAGGACCGCGGCGCACTGGCGCGGCAGGGAGCTCAGGACCGCGCCACGGCCTCAGCGGTGGCTGGGAAAGCCCAGGTCCACGGCACTGTCCGCCGGGTCCGGCCAGCGGGTCGTGACGACCTTGCCGCGGGTGTAGAAGTGCACGCCGTCGTTGCCGTAGATGTGGTGGGCGCCGAAGAGCGAGTCCTTCCAGCCGCCGAAGGAGTGGTAGCCGACCGGCACCGGGATGGGCACGTTGACGCCCACCATGCCCGCCTGCACCTCCAGTTGGAAGCGCCGGGCCGCTCCGCCGTCACGGGTGAAGATGGCGGTGCCGTTGCCCCAGGGCGAGCCGTTGATGAGCGCGAGCCCCTCCTCGTAGGTCTCCGCGCGCAGCACGCACAGCACCGGGCCGAAGATCTCATCGCGGTAGGCGTCGGCGCCGGCGGGCACCTTGTCCAGGAGGGACAGGCCGATCCAGTGGCCGTCCTCGTAGCCCTCGACCGTGAAGCCCGTGCCGTCCAGGACGACCTCCGCTCCCTGGGCCGCGGCGCCGGAGACGTAGGAGGCGACCTTGTCGCGGTGGGCCTTGGTGATGAGGGGGCCCATCTCGGAGGACGGGTCGTCACCGGGGCCGATCTTGATCTTCTCGGCGCGTTCCCTGATCTTCGCGACGAGCTCGTCCCCGGTGTCACCGACGGCGACGACCGCCGAGATCGCCATGCAGCGCTCGCCCGCCGAGCCGTAGGCGGCGGAGACGGCGGCGTCCGCGGCCGCGTCGAGGTCGGCGTCGGGCAGGACCAGCATGTGGTTCTTGGCGCCGCCGAGGGCCTGGACGCGCTTGCCGTTGGCGGTGCCGGTGGTGAAGATGTGCCGGGCGATCGGGGTCGAGCCGACGAAGCTGACGGCGGCGACGTCCGGGTGCTCCAGGATGCGGTCCACGGCCACCTTGTCGCCGTTGACGACGTTCAGCACCCCGTCCGGCAGCCCGGCCTCCGCGGCCAGTTCGGCGAGGAGCAGGGCCGCCGAGGGGTCCTTCTCGCTCGGCTTGAGGACGAAGGTGTTCCCGCACGCGACGGCGAGCGGGAACATCCACATCGGCACCATCGCCGGGAAGTTGAAGGGCGTGATGCCCGCGACGACGCCGAGCGGCTGGCGGATCGAGGAGACGTCCACGCCCCCCGACACCTGCGTGGACAGCTCGCCCTTGAGCTGGGTGGTGATGCCGCAGGCCAGCTCGACGATCTCCAGGCCGCGGGCGACCTCGCCCAGCGCGTCGGCGTGGACCTTGCCGTGCTCGGCCGTGATCAGCCGGGCGAGCTCGTCGCGGTGGGCGTCGAGCAGGGCCCGGTAGCGGAAGAGGACTGCCGAGCGGGCCGCCAGCGAGGAGGTGCCCCAGGTCGCGAACGCGGCCTTCGCGGCGGCCACGGCCGCGTCGACCTCCGCCGCGGAGGCGAAGGCGACGCGCGTGGTCTGCGCACCGGTCGCCGGGTCGGTGACCGGCCCGTAGGTGCCGGAGGCGCCCTCGACGGCCTTGCCGCCGATCCAGTGGTTCACGGTCTTCATCTTCGGGAGCCCTTCTGGCACGGGTTTCGGGGTGGGCGTCAGGTCCGCTCGGCCTCAGAGATGGCGGCGCCGGGCGGCCGCCCCGCGCTCGTACTCCCGGCGCGCCCGCACCGCCGCCGGCCGGGTGGCGGCCTGGGCGACAGGCACATCCCACCACGCCTCGGCGGGGGGCGCGCCCGGCACTGTGTCGGCTGTTCGCGTCTCGACATAGACACATGTGGGGCGGTCGGACGCGCGGGCCTCGGCCAGGGCCCGGCGCAGTTCCCCGGCCGTGCGGGCGCGCAGGACGGCCATGCCCAGCGAGGCGGCGTTGGCGGCCAGGTCCACGGGCAGCGGGTCGCCGGTGTAGGTGCCGTCGGCCGCGCGGTAGCGGTAGGCGGTGCCGAAGCGTTCGCCGCCGACCGCCTCCGACAGGCCGCCGATGGAGGCGTAGCCGTGGTTCTGGATGAGGATGACCTTGATGGCGATCCCCTCCTGCACGGCGGTGACCAGCTCGGTGGGCATCATCAGGTACGTGCCGTCGCCGACGAGCGCCCACACGGGCCGGCCGGGGGCGGCCAGGCGCACGCCGATCGCGGCCGGGATCTCGTAGCCCATGCAGGAGTAGCCGTACTCCAGGTGGTACTGGCGGCGGGAGCGGGTCCGCCAGAGCTTGTGCAGGTCGCCGGGGAGCGAGCCGGCCGCGTTGACGATGACGTCCTCGTCGCCGACGACACGGTCCAGCGCGCCCAGCACCTGGGTCTGGGTGGGCGGGGCGTCCGGGTCGTCGGTGGCGTAGGCGCGGTCGACGACGGCCTCCCAGCGGGCCTTGCCGGCCGTGTACTCCCGCTCGTACGCCGCGGTGACCCGGTGGCCGGCGAGCGCGGTGGTGAGGGCCTCCAGTCCGGTGCGGGCGTCGGCCACGAGGGCCAGGCCGGCCATCTTGTGCGCGTCGGAGGGGGTGATGTTGAGGTTGACGAAGCGGACGCCGGGGTCAGCGAAGAGGGTGGAGGAGGCGGTGGTGAAGTCGCTGTAGCGGGTGCCGACGCCGATGACCAGGTCGGCGGTGCGGGCGAGGTCGTCGGCGACGGCCGTGCCGGTGTGGCCGATGCCGCCGAGGTCCGCCGGGTGGGCGTGGTGCAGCGAGCCCTTGCCCGCCTGGGTGGAGGCCACGGGGATGCCGGTCGCGTCCACGAGGGCCCGCAGCGCCTCCTCGGCCTCGCTGTGGTGGACCCCGCCGCCCGCGATCAGCAGGGGGCGCCGGGCGGCCCGTACCGCCCGGGCGGCCTCGCCGGTGGCGGCCGGGTCGGGGGCCGGGCGGCGGACGTGCCAGACGCGGTCGGCGAAGAACTCCTCCGGCCAGTCGTACGCCTCGGCCTGGACGTCCTGCGGCAGGGCGAGGGTGACGGCGCCGGTCTCGGCCGGGTCGGTCAGCACCCGGGCGGCCTGGAGGGCGGCGGGGATCAGCGCTTCGGGCCGGGTGATCCGGTCGAAGTACTTCGAGACGGGCCGCAGGCAGTCGTTGACGGAGACGTCGCCCGCGCCGGGGAACTCCAGCTGCTGGAGGACGGGGTCGGCGGGCCGGGTGGCGAAGGTGTCGCCGGGCAGCAGCAGGACGGGCAGCCGGTTGACGGTGGCGAGGGCGGCGCCGGTGACGAGGTTGGTGGCGCCGGGGCCGATGGAGGTGGTGACGGCCTGCGCGGAGAGCCGGTCGCTCTGGCGGGCGTAGCCGACGGCGGCGTGGACCATGGCCTGTTCGTTGCGCCCCTGGAGGTAGGGCAGGGCCCCTTGGGACTCCAGCAGCGCCTGGCCGACGCCGGCTACGTTGCCGTGGCCGAAGATGCCCCAGCAGGCACTGATCAGCCGGGCCCGGTGCCCGTCCCGTTCGGTGTACTGGTGGGCGAGGAACTCCACCAGCGCCTGGGCGACGGTCAGCCGGCGAGTCCGCGTCATCGGTCGCCTCCGGGGGCGGCGTAGAACGGCAGCCGCGGGTCGGCGGGCTGCTCGGGCCAGGTGGTGCGGATCCAGGCGTGGTCGGGGTGGTCGCGGATGAGCCACTCCCGCTCGGCGCCGGGCCCCGCCATGACGTTCAGGTAGTACATGTCGTGGCCGGGGGCGGCGACGGAGGGGCCGTGCCACCCGTCGGGGATCAGGACGGCGTCGCCGCTGCGGACCTCGGCGAGGACGTCCGTCCCGCCGGTCCGGGAGGGGGAGACCCGCTGGTAGCCGAGGCCGGAGTCGCCGCTGATCTCGAAGTAGTAGATCTCCTCCAGTTCGCTCTCCTCGCCGGGGCGGTGCTCGTCGTGCTTGTGCGGCGGGTAGGAGGACCAGTTGCCCCCGGGGGTGAGGACCTCCACGGCGATGAGCCGGTCGCAGTCGAACACCCCGGCGGCGGCGAAGTTGTTGACCTGCCGGGAGCAGTGGCCGGTGCCGCGCAGCTCGACGGGGACGCCGGACGCGGGCCCGTAGCGGGCGGGCAGCCGGCGCTCGCAGCGCGCGCCGGTGAGCGCGAAGCGCCCGCCGGTGGGCGAGCTGAGGGTCACGTGCGCGTCGCGTGGGACGTACGCGAAGTCGGTGACGCCCGCGAACACGTTCTTCCTGCCGGCCAGTGCGAGGGGACGTCCGTCCACGGTGACCGTGCAGCCGCCCGCCAGCGGCAGCACGATCCACTCGCTGTCGCCGGAGGTGAACGTGTGGGTGGAGCCGGGAGTCAGGGCGAGGACGCGCAGCGCCGAATAGCCCCAGCCGGCCTGTTCCGGGCCGATGTCCAGGGTGTACGGGCCGCCGTCGGCGGCGCTGCCGGCGGGGATGTGGTGGGTGGCGAGGCTCATCCGGTTCTCGACTCTCCTGACGTCGCGTAAGGCACGGCCTGACGGGGGTGACGGTCGTGCGGCCGTCCGGGGCACCAGGGTCACAGCAGTCCCACGGCCGTGTCGACGGCGCCCGCCACGTCGCCGTCGGCGGGGTAGAGCAGGGAACGGCCGACGACCAGCCCCTGCACGGTGGGCAGCCGCAGCGCGGCGCGCCACTTCTCGTACGCGGCGTCCTGCCCGGCGGCACCTTCGGGCACGTCGCCGCCCAGCAGCACGGCGGGGAGGGTGGAGGTCTCCATGACGCGGGCCATGTCGCGGGGGTCGTCGGTGACGGGGACCTTGAGCCAGGTGTAGGCGGAGGTGCCGGCGAGGCCGGAGGCGATGGCGATGGAGGTGATGACGGCCTCGGCGCCGAGGTCGTTGTGGACCTTGCCCGCCACCCGCCGGGAGAGGAACGGTTCGACGAAGACGGGCAGCCGGCGGGCGGCCATGGCGTCGACGGCCCGGGCGGCGGCGTGCAGGGTGGTGAGGGAGCCGGGGTCGTCGTGGTCGATGCGCAGCAGGAGCTTGCCGGCGTCGAAGCCGAGCGCGGCCAGGTCCTCGGGGCGGTGGCCGGTGAAGCGGTCGTCCATCTCGAAGGCGGCGCCGGAGAGTCCGCCGCGGTTCATCGACCCGATGACGACCTTGTGTTCGAGGGCGCCGAGCAGCAGCAGGTCGTCCAGGATGTCGGCGGAGCCGAGCACGCCGTCGACGCCGGGGCGGGAGAGGGCGAGGCACAGCCGTTCCAGCAGGTCGCCGCGGTGGGCCATGGCGAAGGGGCGGCCGCCGACGGCGAGGGCGCCGCGGGCGGGGTGGTCGGCCGCGATGATCATCAGGCGGCCGGAGTCGCCGAGGAGCGGGCGGCGGGCCCGCCGGGCCGCCGCCTCGGCGACGGCCTCGGGGTGCCGGCCGCGCACCCGCGCGAGGTCGGCGATGCGGACGGTCACGGGCTGCGCTCCCCCTCGGCGGCGCCGGCGAGGAGGGCTTCCACCTCGCCGGGGGCGGGCATCGCGGCGGAGCAGGCGAGCCGGGAGGCGACGAGGGCGCCGGCGGCGCTCGCGTAGCGCAGGGTGCGCTCCAGCTCCCAGCCGGCGAGCAGGCCGTGGCAGAGGGCGCCGCCGAACGCGTCGCCCGCGCCGAGCCCGTTGAGGACGTCGATCGCGGTCGGCGGCACCTCGACGGTGGTGCCGTCGCGGTGGACGGCGAGGACGCCCTCGGGGCCCCGTTTGACGACGGCGAGCTCGACGCCGGCGTCGAGGAGGGCCCAGGCGGCGGCGTGCGGTTCGCGTTCGCCGGTGGCGACCTCGCACTCGTCGGCGTTGCCGACGGCGACGGTGGTGTGGGCCAGGGCCGCGGCGTAGTGCGGGTGGGCGGCGGCCCTCGCGGCGGGCCCGGTGGCGCCGCCCGCGCCGGAGGCACCGCCTTCGCCGCCCCAGAACATCGGCCGCCAGTCGAGGTCGAAGACGGTGGTGCCGCGCTTGGCCCTCGCGGCGAGCGCGGCGAGCGTCGCCGCCCGGCTGGGCTCCTCGCACAGGCCGGTGCCGGTCACCCAGAGGATCCGGGTGGCGCGGACGGCGTCCAGATCCAGCTCGGCGGTGCGGATCTCCAGGTCGGGGGCCTTGGGCCGGCGGTAGAAGTAGAGCGGGAAGTCGTCCGGCGGGAAGAGCTCGCAGAAGGTCAGGGGCGTGGGGTAGTCGGCGACGGGGGTGACCCACCGGTCGTCCACCCCGAAGTCGCGCAGTGCCTGGTGGAGGTAGTCGCCGAAGGGGTCGGCGCCGGTGCGGCTGATCAGTGCGGCGCGGCGGCCGAGCCGGGCGGCGGCCACGGCGACGTTGGCCGCCGACCCGCCCAGGAACTTCCCGAAGGTCTCGACCCGCGACAGCGGCACGCCGGTCTGGAGGGGGTAGAGGTCCACCCCGATCCGGCCCATCGTGATCAGGTCGTACGGTCTCGGCTCACTCATGGGTCAGGTCTAGCCGGGCCGTTCGAGCATGTCAAGGAATTGTCCTTACATATAGACGTACTCGGAGGGCTCTTGACGTTACGTCCGTATGTCCGGACGAACCCTTGACACCCAACTACCCTGCGGGGAAGCTACGCACAACCCCGCCCCTCCCCCGAGGAGAGCCGCCCATGTCCGCCACGCACCCCGCGTCCCCCGCCTCCTCCCCCCGGATCCGGGTCGGTTCCGCGCCGGACTCCTGGGGCGTCTGGTTCGCCGACGACCCGGCCCAGACCCCCTGGCGGCGCTTCCTCGACGAGGTCGCCGAGGCGGGCTACGCGTGGATCGAGCTCGGCCCGTACGGCTACCTCCCCACCGACCCCGCCCGGCTCCGCGAGGAGACCGGCCGGCGCGGGCTCTCCGTCTCCGCCGGCACCGTCTTCACCGCCCTGCACCGCGGGCCCGCCGTCTGGGAGGACACCTGGGAGCAGGTCGCGCGGGTCGCCGAGCTGACGCGGGCCGTGGGCGGCCGCCACCTCGTCGTCATCCCCTCCTTCTGGCGTGACGACAGGACCGCGGAGCTGATCGAGAGCCCCGAGCTGACGGCGGAGCAGTGGCGTCACCTCACCACGGGCACGGAGCGCCTGGCCCGCGAGGTCCGCGAGCGCTTCGGGCTCGGCATCGCCGTCCATCCGCACGCCGACACCCACCTCGACACCGAGGCGCACGTGGAGCGCTTCCTGGACGCCACCGACTCCGGCCTGGTCGACCTGTGCCTGGACACCGGGCACTACGCCTACTGCGGCGGCGACAGCGTCAAGCTCATCGAGACCTACGGCGAGCGGATCGGCTACCTCCACCTCAAGCAGGTCGATCCGGCGGTCCTCGCGGACGTGATCGCCAAGGGCACGCCCTTCGGCCCCGCCGTGCGCCAGGGCGTCATGTGCGAACCGCCGCGGGGGGTACCGGCCCTGGAGCCGGTGCTGGCCGCCGCCGCGAAGCTGGACGCGGACCTGTTCGCCATCGTGGAGCAGGACATGTACCCCTGCCCGCCGGACCGGCCGCTGCCCATCGCCCGGCGCACCCGCGGGTTCCTCCGCGGCTGCGGCCTCTGACCGCCGTGCACGGCCGGGAAGACGCCCGGGAAGCCGCCCGGAGAGACACCGGGAGAGACAGCAGAAACGGGAGAGTCGCAGCATGACGCAGCAAGGCACCCTCGGCGTCGCCGTCATCGGCACGGGGAGGATGGGCGCCGACCACGTCCGGCGGCTCGACCGCGCCGTCAGCGGGGCGCGGGTCGCCGCGGTCGTCGACGTCGACGGCGAGCGGGCGGAGCGGGCCGCCGCCGGGATCGGGGGCTGCGCCGCCCACACCGACGCGGCGGCCGCGATGGACGCCCCCGGCGTGGACGCGGTGCTCATCGCCTCGCCCGGCCCGGCCCACGAGGCCGCCCTCCTGGAGGCGTTCGCCCGCGATCTGCCCGTGCTGTGCGAGAAGCCCCTCACCCCGGACGCCGCGTCGGCGCTGCGCGTGCTGGAGGCGGAGACCCGGCTGGGGCACCGCCGGGTCCAGGTGGGTTTCATGCGCCGCTACGACGCCGAGCACCTGGAGCTGAAGGCGCTGCTGGACGCGGGCGGGCTCGGGCGGGCCCTGATGCTGCACTGCCGCCACCGCAACGTCTCCACGCCGCCCGGCTACACCGAGCAGATGATGATCAACGACTCGGTGGTGCACGAGATCGACAGCACCCGCTGGCTGCTCGGCCAGGAGATCACCGCCGTCACCGTGCTCAAGCCCGGCGGCGCGGCGGCGCCCGAGCACCTGCCCCAGCTCGTCCTCCTGGAGACCGCCGCGGGCGTGGTCGTCGACGTGGAGATCTTCCCCGCCTGCGGCTTCGGCTACCAGGTGCAGTGCGAGGCCGTGGGCGAGCGCGGCACCGCCCGGATCGGCGACGCCCACGGGCTGTCCGTGCACACCGCGGGCCGCTGGGGCGGGCGGATCGCCCAGGACTTCCTGGCCCGCTTCGCCGACGCCTACGACCGGCAGGTGCAGTGCTGGGTGGACGCCACCCGGCGCGGGGCGGTCGAGGGCCCGAGCGCGTGGGACGGCTACGCCGCGGCGGCGGTGTGCGAGGCGGGCGTACGGGCCCAGGCCACGGGCGGCCGCGTGGCGGTCGACCTGGCCGCGCGCCCGGCCCTGTACGACTGACCGGGCCTGCCCCCACCCTCCCCGACGAAGGAGCTGTCGCCGTGCGGATCGGTCTCATCGGAGCGGGGCGCATCGGGTCCTTCCACGCGGCCGTCCTGGCCGGGGCGGACGGGGTCGGCGAGCTCGTCGTCGCGGACGCCGATCCGGGCCGGGCCGCGGCCCTGGCGGCCCGCGTCGGCGCCCGGGCCGCGTCCCCGGACGCCGTGCTGATGCCCGGCGCCGTCGACGCCGTCGTCATCACCGCCGCGACCGCCGCCCACGCCGGTCTGATCACCGCGGCGGCCCGCGCCGGGCTGCCCGCCTTCTGCGAGAAGCCCGTCGCCCTCGACCCCGCGGCCACGCTCCGGGCGCTGCGCGAGGTCGACGCGGCGGGGACGCTGCTGCAACTGGGCTTCCAGCGCCGCTTCGACGCCGGGTTCCTGGCCGCCAGGGAGGCCCTGCGCGCCGGGCGGCTCGGCCGGGTGCACACCATCCGGACGGTGACGTCCGACCCCGCGCCCCCGCCGCCGGAGTTCCTGCCCCACTCCGGCGGGCTGATCCGTGACTGCCTGGTGCACGACTTCGACGCCGTCCGGTGGCTGACGGGACGTGAGGTGTCGGAGGTGTACGCGCGGGGCTCGGCGGGCGGTGCCGCCTTCTTCCGGGAGGCCGGCGATGTGGACACCGCCGCCGCGCTGCTCACGCTGGACGACGGCACCCTCGTCACGGCGACCGCCACCCGGTACAACGGCGCGGGCTGCGACGTGCGGACGGAGCTGTCCGGCGAGCGCGACCAGTGGGTGGTGGGGCTGGACGGGCGCACGCCCGCCACCTCGGCGGAGCCGGCCGGGCCGGGGGCGCCGGCGCGGCCCTGGGGCGGCTTCCTGGAGCGGTTCGACGGCGCCTACCGGGCGGAGCTCGCCCACTTCCTGCGGGCCGCGCGGGGCGAGGCGCCCAACCCCTGCCCAGGGTGGGAGGGGCTGTGGGCGCTGCTGGTGGCCGAGGCGTGCGAGCTGTCCCGGCGGGAGGGCCGGCCGGTGCGGCCCGCGGAGGTGGCGGAACGGGCGGGCCTGGACGCGCCGGGTCCGCGCTGACGGGGCCCGCCGCGAGGCGTTTGGCGGCTGTTACACCGTCATGTCCTGGTAACGGGCGTCACGCTTACGCGGCGCTTCGGTCACAGCAGTCCAACAGCCCCACGCCGGTCGTCACTCTGCGTCGTTCGCAGGAAACAGGCTGAGTGATCAAGAACGGCAGCGCCGCGGCTCCCCCGACGGATCCCCCTCCGTCGCTGCGGCGCAGCGGAGAGGCGCGAGAGATGACTGACCGTCGACTCTGGTCCTACAAGGAGATCGCGGCGCACATCGGAGTACAGACCGATACCGTCCGGACCTACCGCAAGCACGGGCTGATGCCCGCCCCTGACGTCAGCGAGGGCGGCAAGCCCTACTGGTTCGCGGACACCATCCGCGACTGGGTCGCCCGGCGTCCCGGCAACCGTTCCCGGCGCGACAGCAAGAACTGACCCCCGACCCCAGGGCTCCGGCCGGGCACCGCCCGGACCGGGGCCCTTCGTCATGCCCCGGAGCCCGGGTACCGATCACCCGGAACCCCCTCGGAGGAATACCCCTAGGGGGTAAGGTGTTGACGCTGTTGCACGACGACGCACGACTGACGCACGACTACCGAGGAGTACCACCATGAGCGCCTCCACCACCGTCTACCAGGTGACCGGCATGACCTGCGGCCACTGCGAATCCGCGGTCACCGACGAGCTCTCCGCCCTCGCCGGGGTCACCTCCGTGAAGGCCGTGGCCTCCACCGGCGAGGTCACCGTCACCTCCTCGGCGCCGCTGGACGAGGCGGCCGTCCGCGCCGCCGTCGACGAGGCCGGCTACGAACTGACGGGCCGCGCCTGACCCCCTCCGCCCACCCTCTCCCGCCGGGAACACGCGATGAACGCGACGAACACGGTCCCCCACACCCCCACCGCACCGGCCCGCAGCGACGTCGAGCTCACCATCGGCGGCATGACGTGCGCCTCCTGCGCCGCCCGGGTCGAGAAGAAACTCAACCGGATGGACGGCGTCGAGGCCACGGTCAACTTCGCCACCGAGAAGGCGCGGATCGCCTTCGGCGACGGTGTGACGGTCGACGATCTCATCGCCACCGTGGAGAGAACGGGATACACCGCGGAACCGCCCCGGGCCCACGCGCCCGAGGCGGAACCCACACCGGAGGGCGGGGAGGCGGCCGGCGGTGAGGCCGAGGCGCTGCGGCAGCGGCTCACGGTCTCCCTGGCGCTGTCGGTGCCCGTGGTGCTGATGTCGATGGTCCCGGCCCTGCAGTTCGACCACTGGCAGTGGCTGTCGCTGACCCTCGCCGCCCCCGTCGTGATCTGGGGCGCCCTCCCCTTCCACCGCGCCGCGTGGACCAACGCCAAGCACGGCGCCGCCACGATGGACACCCTCGTCTCGATCGGCACCCTCGCGGCGTTCGGCTGGTCGCTGTGGGCGCTGTTCCTCGGCACCGCCGGCATGCCGCACATGCGCCACGCCTTCGAGTTCACCGTCTCCCGCACGGACGGCTCCTCCGCGATCTACCTGGAGGCGGCGGCCGGGGTGACGACCTTCATCCTTGCCGGGCGCTGGCTGGAGGCCCGCTCCAAGCGGAAGGCCGGGGCCGCGCTGCGGGCGCTGCTGGAGCTCGGCGCCAAGGACGTCTACGTGCTGCGCGGCGGCCGTGAGGAGCGGGTGCCCGTCTCCCGGCTGGCGGCCGGCGACCTCTTCGTCGTCCGGCCCGGCGAGAAGATCGCCACGGACGGCACCGTCGTCGAGGGCGCCTCCGCCGTGGACGCCTCCATGCTGACCGGCGAGTCCGTGCCGGTGGACGTCGCCCCCGGCGACCCCGTGGCCGGGGCGACCGTCAACACCTCCGGTCGGCTCATCGTCCGGGCCACCCGCATCGGCTCCGACACCCAGCTGGCCCGGATGGCCCGGCTCGTCGAGGACGCCCAGAACGGCAAGGCCCAGGTGCAGCGCCTCGCCGACCGGATCTCCGGCGTCTTCGTGCCCGTGGTGCTGGTGATCGCGCTGGCCACCCTGGCGGGCTGGCTGCTGGCCACGGCGGACGTGACGGCCGCCTTCACCGCCGCCGTCGCGGTGCTGATCATCGCCTGCCCCTGCGCCCTGGGCCTCGCCACGCCGACCGCCCTGATGGTCGGCACCGGCCGGGGCGCGCAGCTCGGCATCCTCATCAAGGGCCCCGAGGTGCTGGAGTCCACCCGCCGGGTGGACACGGTCGTCCTGGACAAGACGGGGACGGTGACGACCGGCCGGATGGGCCTGTGGGACGTCGTGACCGCGCCGGGCGTGAGCGAGCGCGAGCTGCTGCGCCGCGCCGGCGGCCTGGAACACGCCTCGGAGCACCCGGTCGCCAGGGCCGTCGCCGCGGGCGCCGCCGAGCGGGCCGGGGAGCTCCCGCCCGTCGAGCACTTCGAGAGCGTCGCCGGGCTGGGCGTCCGGGGCGAGGTCGAGGGGTGCCGGGTGCTGGTGGGCCGGGAGTCGCTGCTCTTCGAGGCGGGCATCGAGCTGCCCGCCTCGCTGGCGGCCGCCCTGGCCACCGCGCGGGGCGAGGGCCGCACCGCGGTGGCCGTGGCCTGGGACGGCCGGGCGCGGGGCGTCCTCTCCGTCGCCGACACCGTCAAGGAGACCAGCGCGCGGGCGGTCGCGGAGCTGCGGGCCCTCGGGCTGACGCCGGTGCTGCTCACGGGCGACACGACGGCGGTGGCGGAGTCGGTGGCCCGCGAGGTGGGCATCGACGAGGTCGTCGCCGAGGTGCTGCCGCAGGACAAGGTGGCGGTCGTCAAGCGGCTCCAGGCCCGGGGCCGGACGGTCGCGATGGTGGGCGACGGGGTCAACGACGCCGCCGCCCTGGCCACGGCCGATCTGGGCCTGGCCATGGGCACGGGCACGGACGCGGCCATGGAGGCGGGCGACCTCACGCTCGTCCGCGGTGACCTGCGGGTGGCGGCGGACGCGATCCGGCTCGCGCGCCGGACGCTCGCCATCATCAAGGGCAACCTCTTCTGGGCCTTCGGCTACAACGTGGCCGCGCTGCCCCTGGCGGCGGCCGGCCTCCTCAACCCGATGATCGCGGGGGCGGCGATGGCCTTCTCGTCGGTGTTCGTGGTGACGAACAGCCTGCGGCTGCGGTCCTTTGCCTAAGGCGTGCGCCGCCGGGCGCGGTGCGGGCCGTAAGGAATCAGCCGGCGGAGCGGGGGTTACCGCGGGGAAGATGCCGCCGGTAACCCCCATAAGAGACACAACACCCACACGTTCGAACTCTTGCCCTTTTACGTCCCCTTATGGCAGGAGACCTAGATCACAGGCATCCCAACGTAACCATTGCGGGGGGTCGTGGGTCTAACCAGGCAGTGCTGGATCGTCTTGGGGGACGGTACCGGCCACGCGTGGCCGGGGCACGTACCCGGGGAGCTTTGAGCGGCCCTCCCGTACGTACGCGTCCCGGCAGATCGCGTCGGCACCGCGCACCGCGGCTCCCGGCCGGATCCCGTGGGGGGAATCCGTTCCGGGGAACGGGAAAGCGCCCCGCTCCGACCCGTGGGGGGATCGGCGGCGGGGCGCTTTCTTCTGCGCCGGAAGCCCTGGGGCGTCGGCTCAGCCGCGCGAGAGCGGCAGGTCGCGCTCGACCACGCCGGTGTAGATCTGGCGCGGGCGGCCGATGCGGGAACCCGGCTCCTTGATCATCTCGTGCCACTGGGCGATCCAGCCGGGCAGCCGGCCGAGCGCGAAGAGCACGGTGAACATCTCGGTCGGGAAGCCCATGGCCCGGTAGATCAGACCGGTGTAGAAGTCCACGTTGGGGTAGAGGTTGCGCGAGACGAAGTAGTCGTCGGAGAGCGCGTGCTCCTCCAGCTTGAGCGCGATGTCCAGCAGCTCGTCGGACTTGCCGAGCGCCGAGAGGACGTCGTGCGCCGCCGCCTTGATGATCTTCGCCCGGGGGTCGAAGCTCTTGTAGACGCGGTGGCCGAAGCCCATCAGCCGGACGCCGTCCTCCTTGTTCTTCACCTTGCGGATGAAGGAGTCGACGTCGCCACCGTTGGCCTTGATGCCCTCGAGCATCTCCAGCACCGACTGGTTGGCGCCACCGTGCAGCGGGCCCCACAGGGCGCTGATGCCGGCCGAGATCGAGGCGAACATGTTCGCCTGCGAGGAGCCGACCAGCCGCACGGTGGAGGTCGAGCAGTTCTGCTCGTGGTCCGCGTGCAGGATGAGCAGCTTGTCGAGCGCGTTGACGACGACCGGGTCGAGGTCGTACTCGGCGGCGGGCACCGAGAAGGTCATGCGCAGGAAGTTCTCGACGTAGCCGAGGTCGTTGCGCGGGTAGACGACCGGGTGGCCGATCGACTTCTTGTACGCGTACGCCGCGATCGTCGGGAGCTTGGCGAGCAGCCGGATCGTCGAGAGGTGGCGCTGCTGCTCGTCGAAGGGGTTGTGGCTGTCCTGGTAGAAGGTCGACAGCGCGCTGACCACGGAGGACAGCATCGCCATCGGGTGGGCGTCGCGCGGGAAGCCGTCGTAGAACCGCTTGACGTCCTCGTGCAGCAGCGTGTGCTGGGTGATCTCGCCCTGGAACGCCGCCAGCTCGTCGGTGCTCGGCAGCTCACCGTTGATCAGCAGGAACGCCGTCTCGATGAACGTGCTGCGCTCGGCGAGCTGCTCGATCGGGTAACCGCGGTAGCGCAGGATGCCCTGCTCACCGTCGAGGTAGGTGATCGCGGATTTGTAGGCGGCGGTGTTGCCGTAACCGGAGTCCAGGGTCACCAGCCCGGTCTGGGCGCGGAGCTTGCCGATATCGAAGCCCTTGTCGCCGACGGTGCTGCCGACCACCGGGTAGGTGTATTCGCCGTCCCCGTACCGCAGTACTACAGAGTTGTCGCTCACGTCATCCCTCACCGACGTTGTGCCTCTTCTTCGAGGTGCCCTGACTACCCCTACCTTCCCCCATTTGGACGATGCTCGTGCACTCGGGGTCGGCCATAGGGCCTAAAGACGGCACTCAGTGCCGCCCAGCCTGCCCATCCTGCCCCGTTCGCCCCGGTTGGTAAACCGGCTGGAGACGAATCCCACCTCCGAGCCGGTGATCCAGCGCTGTACATCTCCTGCCTGCGGAAACCGTCCGGACGGCCTGGCCGAGGGCCTTGCGGGACCCCACGAGCACCACCAAGCGTTTTGCCCGAGTCACGGCGGTATAGAGGAGATTGCGCTGGAGCATCATCCAGGCCCCGGTGGTGACCGGGATCACCACTGCGGGGTACTCGCTGCCCTGGGAGCGGTGGATGGTCACCGCGTAGGCGTGGGCGAGCTCGTCGAGTTCGTCGAAGTCGTAGCCGACCTCCTCGTCCTCGTCGGTGCGCACGGTCAGCCGCTGCTCGACCTCGTCCAGGGCGGTGACGACGCCCACGGTGCCGTTGAAGACTCCGTTCTGCCCCTTTTCGTAGTTGTTGCGGATCTGGGTGACCTTGTCGCCCACCCGGAAGACCCGGCCGCCGAAGCGCCGCTCCGGCAGGTCGGGGCGGCCGGGCGTAATGGCCTGCTGGAGCAGGCCGTTGAGGGTGCCGGCGCCGGCCGGGCCACGGTGCATCGGAGCCAGCACCTGGACGTCCCGGCGCGGGTCCAGCCCGAACTTCGCGGGGATGCGCCGCGCGGCCACGTCCACGGTGAGCCGGCCGGCCTCCTCGGTGTCCTCCTCGGGGAAGAGGAAGAAATCGGCCATCCCCTGAGTGATCGGCGGCACCCCGGAGTTGATGCGGTGTGCATTCGTCACCACGCCGGACTGCTGGGCCTGGCGGAAGATCCGGGTGAGCCGGACCGCCGGGACGGGGCTGCCGGGGGCGAGGAGGTCGCGGAGCACCTCGCCGGCGCCGACCGAGGGCAGCTGGTCGACATCGCCGACGAGCAGCAGGTGGGCGCCGGGCGCCACGGCCTTGACGAGCTTGTTGGCCAGCAGCAGATCCAGCATGGACGCCTCGTCGACCACCACCAGGTCGGCGTCCAGCGGGCGGTCCTTGTCGTACGCGGCGTCACCGCCGGGCCGGAGCTCCAGCAGCCGGTGCACCGTGGAGGCGTCGGCGCCGGTGAGCTCGGAGAGGCGCTTGGCGGCCCGGCCGGTGGGCGCGGCGAGGACAACCTTGGCCTTCTTGGCCCGGGCCAGCTCCACCACCGAGCGGACGGTGAAGGACTTGCCGCACCCGGGGCCGCCGGTGAGCACCGCGACCTTGCTGGAGAGCGCGAGGCGGACCGCCTCCCGCTGCTCGGGCGCGAGCTCCGCGCCCGTGCGGTCGGCGAGCCAGGCCAGGGCCTTGTCCCACTGGACGTCCTGGAAGACGGCGAGGCGGTCCTCCTCCGTCCGCAGCAGCCGGGAGACCTGGGCGGCCAGGGAGATCTCGGCCCGGTGGAAGGGGACGAGGTAGACGGCGGTGACGGGCTCGCCGCCCTCGGGGCCCGGCACGCTCTCCCGGACGACCCCCTCGCCGTCGGGGCCGTCAGCGGCCAGCTCGGCGAGGCAGTCGATGACGAGCCCGGTGTCGACCTGGAGGAGCTTCACCGCGTCCGCGATCAGCTTCTCCTCGGGGAGGTAGCAGTGCCCCTGGTCCGTGGACTGGGAAAGGGCGTACTGGAGACCGGCCTTGACGCGGTCGGGGCTGTCGTGGGGGATGCCGACGGCCTGGGCGATGCGGTCGGCGGTGAGGAAGCCGATGCCCCAGACGTCGGCGGCCAGCCGGTAGGGCTGATTGCGGGTGACGGAGATGGAGGCGTCTCCGTACTTCTTGTAGATGCGCACGGCGATGGAGGTGGAGACCCCGACGCCCTGGAGGAAGACCATGACCTCCTTGATGGCCTTCTGCTCCTCCCAGGCGGCGCCGATCATCTTCGTCCGCTTCGGGCCGAGGCCGGGCACCTCGATCAGGCGCTTCGGCTCCCGCTCGATGACGTCCAGGGTGTCGGTGCCGAAGTGCTCGGTGATGCGGTCGGCGATGCGCGGGCCGATGCCTTTGATCAGGCCGGAGCCGAGGTAGCGGCGGATGCCCTGGACCGTGGCGGGCAGGAGCGTCGTGTAGTTCTCCACGGTGAACTGCTTGCCGTACTGGGGGTGGGAGCCCCAGCGGCCCTCCATGCGGAGCGACTCCCCCGGCTGCGCGCCGAGCAGGGCGCCGACGACCGTGAGGAGATCGCCGCTGCCGCGCCCGGTGTCGACGCGGGCGACGGTGTAGCCGCTCTCCTCGTTGGCATACGTGATCCGCTCCAGGACCCCTTCGACCACAGCCATGTTCGCCATGCCCTGACGGTACCGCCGGGGTCCGACAGCCGTTCGGGCCTGTGGAAAACCCGGGCGCGCGAGCGGGATTGGGCGCTCGGGGGCGGCGGCCCGCGGAAAGGGGCGGGCGAAAAACCGAGGGGCCCGGTCCGACGACCGGGCCCCTCGGGTACCCCCCACAACCGGCTTCCCCGAATCCCCCCGGATCCCTCCCCGGGAAGCCTGATGTCCAGTACGACCGCTGTAGGCCGCAAAGGGTTGCAACGCTTTCAAGGAGTTATCGTTCCGTTACCGAAGGTGGGCTTCCGACCTGGGCGGTTACCTACGGTATGTCGAGGACGAACCGCCGGTAGCGGTCGAGGACCTCGGCCAGGGCGCCGGCGCCGTCGCGCGCCCACAGCCGGGGGCTGAAGATCTCGGCCTCGACGGGCCCCCGGTAGCCGGCGGCGTCGACCCGGCGGCGGAACCACCGCAGGTCCACGCACCCGTCACCGAGCTGCCCGCGCCCCAGCAGCGCCCCTTCGGGCAGCGGGGTGACCCAGTCGGCGAGCTGGAACGCCGCGATCCGGCCGCCCTCGCCCGCCCGCCGGAGCTGGCCGGCCACGGTGTCGTCCCACCACAGGTGGTACGTGTCGATCACCACGCCGGCCTGGTCCGCGGGGAACCGCTCGGCGAGGTCGAGCGCCTGCCGCAGGGTCGTGACGACGCAGCGGTCGGAGGCGTACATCGGGTGCAGGGCCTCGATCGCGAGCCGCACTCCGCACCCGGCCGCGCGGGGACACAGCTCGGCCAGCGCGTCGGCGACCCGCTCCCGGGCCCCGGCCAGGTCCCGGCTGCCCGGCGGCAGCCCGCCGGCGACGAGGACGAGGGTGCGGGTGCCGAGCTCGGCGGCCTCCTCGATCGCCGCCCGGTTGTCGGCGAGCGCGGCGGCCCGGCCGGTGGCGTCGGCGGCGGTCAGGAAACCCCCGCGGCACAGGCTGCTGACGGAGAGTCCGGCGTCGCGGACGAGCCGGGCCGCCGCGCTCGCGCCGTGGCGGCGGACGGGCTCGCGCCACAGCCCGACGTGGCGGACCCCGGCCGCCGCGCAGCCCGCCACGAGCTCGGGCAGGGACCACTGGCGGACCGTCTGCTGGTTGAGGCTGAAGCGCGCGAGGCCGCCCGTCACGGCCCCGCCCCGTGCACGGCCAGCAGCCGGCCCATCCGGGCCTCCGCGCGCTCCGGATCGGGGAACAGCCCCAGACCGTCGGCGAGTTCGTAGGCGCGCGCCAGGTGCGGCAGGGAGCGCGCGGCGTGCAGGCCGCCGGCCATGGTGAAGTGGTCCTGGTGCCCGGCGAGCCAGGCGAGCAGCACGATGCCGGTCTTGTAGGAGCGGACGGGTGGGGCGAAGAGGTGCCGGGCCAGGGGGACGGTCGGATCCAGGAGGGCCCGGAAGCCGCGCCGGTCGCCCGCGTCCAGCCGCCGCACGGCGTGGGCCGCCAGGGGCGCCAGCGGGTCGAGGACGCCGAGCAGGGCGTCGCTGTGGCCGTCCGCGTCGCCGTCGACGAGGGCGGGGTAGTGGAGGTCGTCGCCGGTGTAGCAGCGGACCCCGGCGGGGAGGCGGCGGCGCAGCGCGGTCTCCCGGCGGGCGTCCAGCAGCGACACCTTGACGCCGTCGACCTTCCCCGGGTGGGCGGCGACGAGGTCGAGCAGGGTGTCGGTGGCGGCGTCAGGGTCGGTGCTGCCCCAGTAGCCCTCCAGAGCGGGGTCGAACATGGGGCCGAGCCAGTGGAGGATCACGGGCCGGGCGGTCTGGCGGAGCAGCCGGCCGTAGACCTCGTGGTAGTCGTCCGGCCCGGCGGCCAGGGCCGCCAGGGCCCGGGAGGCCATGACGACGGCCCGGGCGCCGTGGGACTCCACGTGGGCGAGGTCCTCCTCGTAGGCGGCCGTGACGTCCGCCAGGGTGCCGTACGGGGGTGTGAGCCGGTCGGTGCCGGCTCCGCAGACGAGGTGCCCGCCGGTGGCCTTCGCTTCGGCGGCGGAGCGGCGCACGAGTTCGGCGGCGCCCGCCCGGTCGAGTCCGGCGCCGCGCTGGGCGGTGTCCATGGCTTCGGCGACCCCGAGGCCGTGGGCCCACAGGTGCCGCCGGAAGGCGAGGGTGGCGTCCCAGTCGAGGTCCGCGGGTCCGTCGGGGGTGGTGTTGCCGAAGGGGTCGGCGACGATGTGCGCGGCGGCGAGGACCGCACGGGAGACCGGCGGTGCCGCACGGGCGGGGAGGTCCAGGGGCCGGGAGCGGGACCGGTACGGGCGCAGGGCCCCGGTCGCGTCGGGCAGGTGGATCACGGTGGCGTGACCCGCAGCGGCATCCTGCGGCCCTCCCGGGCGGAGGTCCGGGCCAGGAGGGCGAGGTGCACGCCCCGCGCCCCGGCGTCGAGGCCGAAGCGCCAGGGTTCGTCCCGGGCCACGTGGCGCAGGAACAGCTCCCACTGCGCCTTGAAGGCGTGGGTGAACTCCTCGTTGTCGGGCACGTCCTGCCACTGCGAGCGGAAGTCCGCACCCGCGGCGGTGTCGGGGTTCCACACGGGCCTGGGGGTGACCGAACGGTGCTGGACGCGGCAGTGCCGCAGCCCGGCGACGGCCGACCCTTCGGTGCCGTCGACCTGGAACTCCAGCAGCTCGTCGCGGTGGACCCGGACGGCCCAGGAGGAGTTGAGCTGGACGACGGCGCCGCTCTCCAGCTCCAGGGTCGCGTAGACGGCGTCGTCGGCCTTCACCTCGTAGGGTCTGCCGCGCTCGTCCCAGCGGCGCGGTATGTGGGTGGCCAGGTGGGCCTGCACGGAGGCGATGGGGCCGAACAGCTCCCGCAGGACGTACTCCCAGTGGGGGAACATGTCGGTGGTGATGCCCTCGTCCTCGCTGCGGTAGTTCCACGAGGGCCGCTGGGCGCTCTGCCAGTCGCCTTCGAAGACCCAGTAGCCGAACTCCCCGCGGACGGACAGGACGCGGCCGAAGAAGCCGCCGTCCAGCAGCCGCTTGAGCTTGCGGATGCCGGGGAGGAAGAGCTTGTCCTGGACGACGCCGTGCTTGACGCCCGCCTCCTCGGCCCGCCGGTGGAGGTCCATGGCGCCCCCGATGTCGGGGGCGGTGGGCTTCTCGCAGTAGACGTGCTTGCCCGCGGCGATGGCCCGGCGCAGGGCGGTCTCGCGGGCGGAGGTGGTCTGGGCGTCGAAATAGACGTCGACGGTGGGGTCGCCGAGGGCGGCCCCGAGGTCGTCGGTCCACTCCTCGATCCCGTACCGCCCGGCGAGGGCGGCCAGGCGCCGCGCGTCGCGCCCCACGAGGACCGGCTCGGGCCACAGCACCGTGCCGTCGCCGAGGTCGATGCCGCCCTCTTCCCGCAGGGCGAGGACGGAGCGGACGAGGTGCTGGTGGTGGCCCATGCGCCCGGTGACGCCGTTCATGGCGATGCGCAGGGTCTGCCTGGTGGCTCCCGTGGCGGTCACCCCCTTCTGCCGTAGAGGAAGCATTTCCCGCCCGCCTCCGGGGAACCCGGTCCTCATGAAACTGGCTTTTTCCACGCTCGGCATGCCCGGTCGACCCCTGTCGGAGGTGGTGCGGCTCGCCCGCACGCACGGCTATGACGGCGTCGAACTGAGGGCGCACCCGGAGGAGCCCGTGCACCCCGGCATCGGGGCGGCGGAGCGGGCCGCGGCCGCCGGGGAGTTCGCGGCGGCGGGGGTGGAGATCCTCGCCGTGGCCGGGTACGCCCAGGTGGCCGCCCCGGAGCCGGACGAGGTGGTGCTCGCGGAGCTGGACGCGCTGGTGCGGCTCGCCGGGGACCTGGGCGCCCGGTACGCGCGGGTGTTCCCCGGCGGGGGTGACCGGCCGGCCGGGGAGGCCGACGCGACGGCCGCCCGCCGGCTGGGGGCCCTCGCGCCGCTCGCCGCGGACCTCGGGGTCCACATCGTCCTGGAGACCCACGACTCGCACCGCCGCGCACAGGACGCGGCGAGGATCCTGGGGCCCGTGGGGCACCCGAACGTGGGGGCGGTGTGGGACGTGCTGCACACCTGGCTCGGCGGCGAGGAGCCGGCCCTCACCTTCCCGGCGCTGGCCCCGCACCTGGGCTATGTGCAGGTGAAGGACGTCGCCTCGGCGGAGGACGTGGCTCCGCTGCCGCTCGGCTCGGGGGTGCTGCCGCTGTCCGAGTGCGTGCGGCAGCTCAGCCGCGAGGGCTGGGACGGCTGGCTGTGCTGGGAGTACGAGAAGCGCTGGCATCCGCAGGCGGCCGATTTCGGGCAGCTGGCGGGGCCGGGGCGGGAGTACCTGCTGGGCCTGCTCGCCGGTTCCGGGGCCGGCTGAGCGCCGTCAGGGAGGTCAGGGCGATCCCGCCCACCAGCAGCGCCGCCGAGCACCACCGCAGGACGCTCACGCCCTCGCCCAGCAGGAGCCCGGCCGAGGACATGCCGAAGACGGGCACCAGCAGGGAGAACGGGGCGACGACGGAGGCGTCGTAGGTGCGCAGCAGGAACCCCCAGGCGCCGAAGCCGAGGACGGTGGAGACCCAGGCGACGAAGAGCAGGGCGCCGAGGCCGCTCAGGTCGAGGGAGCGCAGGGCCGCGGCGTCGGCGTCCGGGCCTTCGAAGAGCAGCGAGAGCAGCAGCAGCGGCAGCACCGGGACGACGCTGAGCCAGACCGTGAACCGCAGGGCGTCGGCGGGCGCGGCCTTGCGGGTCAGGACGTTGGAGACGCCCCAGAAGGCCGCGGCGGCGAGGGTGAGGGAGAAGCCGAGGAGCGGTCCGGACGCGCCCTCGTCGACCGCGGCGAGCGCGATGCCCGCCAGGGCCACCGCCATGCCCAGCAGGCGGGTGCGGCCGGGCCGTTCCCCCAGGGTCGCCATGGCGAGGAGCGCGGTGAAGACCGCCTGGGCCTGGAGCACCAGCGAGGCCAGCCCGGCGGGCATGCCCTGGTGCATGCCGACGAACAGCAGCCCGAACTTCCCCACCCCGAGGACCAGTCCGACGGCGATGATCCACCGCCACCGCACCGGCGGTCCGCCCACCAGGAAGACGGCGGGCACGGCCGCCGCGAGGAATCTCAGGGCGCAGAAGAGCAGGGGTGGGAAGTGGTCGAGGCCCACGTCGATGACGATGAAGTTGACGCCCCATACGGCGGCGACGAGGACGGCGAGAGCGATGTGCATCGGGCGCATGTGATCAAGCCTTGCCGCCCGGACTCTGTAGCACCAGCTCACATTCCTTCATGATGGGATTCAGCAACACTGAATTGGCATCACTGAATCGGCATCACTGAATCGGCATCACTGAATCCACTGCACTGCATCGGCACCACTGCGTCGGAGGTCTCGACCATGCTGGATCTGTCCCGGCTGCGGGCGCTGCACGCCGTCTCCGTCCACGGGTCGGTCAGCGCCGCCGCCGTCGCGCTGGGCTACACCCCGTCGGCCGTCTCGCAGGCCGTGACCAAGCTGGAGCGGGAGACCCGCACGACGCTGCTGGAGCGCCGGGGCCGCGGGGTGGTCCTCACGGACGCGGCCCGCGGGCTGGCGGCGACGGCGCAGCAGTTGCTGGCGCTGGTCGAGCGGGCGGAGACGGAGCTGGAGGAGCGGCGGGGGCTGCCGGCGGGGCGGCTGGTCGTCGGGGCCTTCGCCACCGCGGCGCGCGGCCTGCTGCCGGGGGCGCTGGCCCGGCTCGCCCGGGAGCACCCGGCCCTGGACACCCGGCTGGTGGAGGTGGATCCGCACCTGTCGGTGGACCTGGTCGCGCAGGGGGTGCTCGACCTGGCCGTCACGCACGACTGGGACATCGCGCCGCTGCCCGCGCCGGAGGGGCTGGAGCGGGTGGTGATCGGGGACGACCGGTGCGACGTACTCGTCCCCGAGGGGCATCCGCTGGCCGGGCGGGAGGTGCTCGACCGCGGTGACCTGGCGGGGCGGCGCTGGATCTGCCAGCCGCCGGGCACGGTCTGTCACGACTGGCTCGTACGGACCCTGCGCGCCTCCGGGCACGAGCCGGACCTGGCCCACCAGGCCGCCGAGTACCACACCCAGGTGGCGCTCGTCGCCGCCGGCCTGGGCATCGCCCTCATGCCCCGCCTGGGCAGCGGCCCGCTCCCGGAGGGCGTGCTCGCGATCCCCCTCGAACCCATGCCCGTGCGGCGGTTGTTCGCGGTGTGGCGCACCGGGGCCTCCCGCCGCCCGGCGATCACGGAAACCGTCCGCACGCTGCTCGAACAGTGGCCGGAGCACGACGTTGATCGGTCGCTTAGACCAGCTGATCAAACCGTATGATGCAGCCTCGGGAGAGGGCTCGTACATGACGGTGGACACCAAGGAACGACTGATCAGCGCGGCCGGCACCGTGCTCAGGACGCAGGGGTACAACAAGTCCAGCGCCCGGACCATCGCCAAGGAGGCCGGGGTCAACTCGGCGCTGGTCTTCTACCACTTCGGCGGGGTCGACCCGCTGCTGTTCGCCGCGCTCGACCAGTCCTCCGCCGAGCGGATGGCCGTCCTCACCGAAGCCGTGGCGGACTGCCGCACGCTTGAGGACCTCGTCGTGGCCGGCACCCGCGTCTACCGGCACGACCTCGACGCCGGCCACCTCACGCTGTTCGCCGAGCTCGTGGCCGCCGCCGTCGCCAAGCCCGAGCTCCGCGAGGAGATCAGGACCCGGGCCGAGCCGTGGATGGCGTTCATCGAGGCGACCCTGGAGCGCGTCATCGGGGGCTCCCCGCTGGCCCGGCTCACCCCGCCGCGCGATCTGGCCAACGCGGCGATCACCTTCTACCTCGGCGTCAACCTCTTCACCGTGCTGGACGCCGACCGCTCCCGCACTGAGTCCGTCTTCGCGATGGCCCGGCGGCTCGCCCCGCGTGCCCGCCTGCTGACCCGTCGGCTCCCCGCGCGGCTCGGCGGGAAGCGGCGCGCGCGCACCTGACCCGCGCGCTCCGCGGGGAACCCCTCCGACCGACCCGCCGTCCAACGGCCGTGCTGCCGCCCCCCTCTCCCCCGAGCGGCGCCGACATCCGCCACCGGGCGCGCGGGAGACGGGCGCACGCCCCGCACACACCCACTTTCATCCGCTGCGACGCGCCCGGTACGCCTGGTGTGCGCCGGTCCTGGGCAGCCACGCTGGAGCGCTCAGGGGGACGAGAGAGACGACGGGGGACACCATGCGCCATCGCGCGCTGCCGACGGCGCTGCTCACACTGGTCGCGCTCACCGGGCTCACCGCGCTCGCGGGGTGCGGGACCGCGGTCCCGGACGGGGCCGGACCGGCGGCCGTGCCCGTGGGGACGCCCTCCCCGCCGGGCGGGACGTTCCTGGCGCGCGGCGAGTGCGCCGGCCGCGAGGACGGGCCCTTCACCGAGGTCGACTGCCTGAGCGAGCGGGCCACCGCCCGGGTCCTCGCCCGCTACAACGGCCCACGGGCGCAGGGCCCGCGCTGCCCGGCCGCCACCGATCTCGTCCTGCACGTCGCCGCCGTCGACCAGGGCACCTCGGAGGAGCGCAGCGCGCCCGAGGGGTACGCCTGCATGCGCAATCTCCAGCCCCCGCACCCGGGCGACCCGGGGATGGGCGGCGGCCCGCTGACGGTGCCGGGCGACTGCGTGTACACCGAGCGGGACGGCCTGGTGAAGGAGACCGCCTGCGACGGCTCGGGGGCCCACCCGCCGGAGTACCGGGTGACGGCCGGGGCCGGAGCGCGCTCCGAGTGCCCGCGCTCGACCGACCTGTACGTACACGTGGGCGGCGGGGCACCCGTGGGGTGCGCCCGCCGCCTTCGGTGAAATGCGCCGGAGCCCGGGGGCGTTACGGGCGCAGGCTCTGCTGCCGCTCGACGATCGAGCGGTCCAGCTTCGCGTCGTAGGGCGCCAGCGGCTTGGCCTTCGACTCGTCCTTCTTCACGGTCGCGGGGGTGACCCCGGCCCACTCCAGGACCTCGGCCGTGGCCTTGGCCCGCTCGTCGGCGACGAGCTGGGAGATGTTCGCGCCGTGGTTGGCGCCGGGCGCGTAGAAGCGGTAGTCGTCACGCTTCTCGGCGTTGCGGCCGAGCTGGAACGGCTCGCCGCTCCACGGGTCGTTCTGCCCGTAGACGAAGAGCATCCGCTCGCTGTCGTTGCGCACCCAGCGGTCGATGTCCGCCATGGCGTTGTGGCGGAACTTCATCGGGATGTCGCGCGACACGTAGTTCCGCGGGCTGTAGATCCCGGGGTAGCGCAGCAGGCCCTTGAGGTGCGGGGTCTTGAAGCTGGGGGCGCCGAGCTCGGTGCCCGCCTGGTAGTAGTACGGGGTGAACCGTTCCAGGCCCTGGTCGGTGTAGCCGTCGAAGCCCGAGATGGTGTCGATGAACTTGTAGAGGTCATCGGTGGAGGCGTTGGTCGCGGGCACGGACGTCGCGCAGTCGCTCTGCAGGTGGTACTGCCAGTAGGCCCAGACGAGGTCCATGACCACGTTCTCGTACGCCTTGTCGGCGCTGCCCACGACCTTGAAGGTCTTGCCGTTCTCGTCGGCCCACTTCTGGTAGCGCCCGACGATCTCGTCGCGGCGGACGAGCGCCTCGCGCTGCACCGAGTTCAGCTGCTTGCGGCACGCCTGGTCGCCGACGTTCGCGAAGAACCGGTCGTAGGCCGAGTCCTCGGTGTTGTTCACGTCGTTGGGCGCGACGTAGGCGACGGTGCCGTTCATGTCGTCGGGGTAGAAGCGGCGGTAGTACGTCGCCGTCATCCCGCCCTTGCTGCCGCCGGTGGCCAGCCAGTTCTTGTTGTAGACGGGCTTGAGCGCCTGGTAGAGGCGGTGCTGGTCACTGGCCGCCTGCCAGATGTCGAGCTTGGACCAGTCGGCGGGCTGGGGCCGCGACGGGGTGAAGAAACGGTACTCCATGGAGACCTGGTTGCCGTCGACGATCCGGGTGGGCTCGCTGCGGCTGGGGTTGGTGTTGACGTTGTAGCCGGAGGTGAAGAACACCGTCGGCCGGTCCGTGGACTTGTTCAGCAGGGTGAAGCGCTGCTTGAACGTCCCCTTGGCCGGGTTGCGGTGGTCGACCGGCTGCTCGTAGTTGAGCACGAGGTAGCGGTAGCCCTCATAGGGCTTCTCCTCGACGAAACTCATCCCCGGAATGCTCAGGATGCGTGCCTTGATGTCCGGCTCGGTGGCCGCAGCGGCCGTCCCCGCCGTCGCGCCGCCGACGCCGACGGTGCCTGTCAGCACCGCCAGCGCCAGCATCCCTCTGAGCGCCTTGCGCATTCGCCCTCCCCTGGGTTCGCACAGTTCGCCGCGAACCTACCTGGGGGTACAGCAACTGCACCAGACCTTTCGGCCGGCCATGCGCTCCGCGGGGCGTCGGGTACGTCACTTGCGAGCCCGTTGCGGCCGGCCGCGCAGTTCCCCGCGCCCCTTCGGGCGCGAACCGTCAGCCGGCCGGCTTGGCGTACCGGACGAGGAGCACGCCGTTCTTGAAGGTCCGCGACTCCTTCAGCTCGTACTGCTCCGGCGAGAACTCCGCGTCGAACAGCCGGATGCCGTTGCCGGCGACGAACGGGTAGATCTTCACGACCAGTTCGTCGATCTCGTCGCGCAGCTGACCGGCGAGGTTGCCGCCGCCGCACAGGTAGATGCCCTTGCCCTCGCGCGCCTTGAGCTCACGGACGAGCTCCACCGGGTCGCCGGAGAAGACGGTGACGCCGGGGTCGGGGCTCGTGGTGAGGGACTTCGACACCACGTACTGCTCGAGGTGGGCGTACGGGCTGGTCATGCCCTGCTTCAGGCCCGGCTCGTAGCTGCCGCGCCCCATGAGCACGGTGTCGAAGTCCCGGTTGTCGGGGCCGAGCCCGACGTACGGCCGCGCCGGGGTGGGCATCGCGTCGGGGTAGGCGGCGACGAGGGCGGCGGAGTAGTCCGCGTCGAGGGCGGAGTGCGCCACCATGAACTCGAACTCGTCGTCCGGCCCCGCGATGCAGCCGTCGATGGTCATGCCGATGAAGTAGGTGAGCTTGCGCATGGGTCCCCGTTCTTGATCTTGCTTGTGCAGAGGGTCAACCTACGACATCTCCCCCTACGCGGGAACGGCCTCTCCCGTGAACGTCCGCCACAGCCGCGCGTAGTGCCCGTCGCGGGCCAGCAGCTGCTCGTGGGTGCCGTCCTCCACGACCGCGCCGCGGTCCAGGACCACCACCCGGTCCGCGCGGGCGGCCGTGGTCAGCCGGTGGGCGACGACCAGGGTCGTGCGCCGGCCGGCCAGCCGGTCGGTGGCCTCGTTGACGAGGGCCTCGGTGGCCAGGTCCAGGGCCGCGGTGGCCTCGTCCAGCAGGAGGATGTCCGGGTCGACGAGCTCCGCGCGGGCCAGGGCGATCAACTGCCGCTGGCCGGCGGAGAGGTTGCGGCCGCGCTCGGTGACCGGGTGCAGGTAGCCGCCGTCCAGGGTCGCGACCATCGCGTGGGCACCCACGGCCCGCGCCGCGGCCTCGACCTCGGCGTCCGAGGCGTCCGGGCGCCCGTAGGCGATGGCGTCCCGGACCGTGCCGGGGAAGAGGTAGGGCTCCTGGGGGACGACGCCGAGCCGGTGCCGGTAGTCCGTGGGGTCCAGCTCGCGCAGGTCGTGGCCGTCGACGCGGACGGCGCCGGCGGACGGGTCGTAGAACCGGGCCACCAGCTTGACCAGCGTGGACTTGCCCGCCCCGGTCTCGCCGACGAACGCCACCGTCTGACCGGCGGGCACCCGCAGGTCGACGCCCGACAGCGCCTCCTCGCCGTCGCCGTAGTGGAACCGCACGCCGTCGAAGACGATCTCGCCGTCCAGCGCCCGCACCGGGCGCGGCTTCTCGGCCACCGGAGTCGTCGTCGGCTCGCGCAGCAGCCCCTGCACCCGGCCGAGGGAGACGGTGGCCTGCTGGTAGCCGTCGAAGACCTGGGAGAGCTGCTGCACGGGCGCGAAGAACAGGTCGATGTAGAGCAGGTAGGCCACCAGGGCGCCCGCCGTCAGCGTGCCGGCGCCCACCCGGCCGGCGCCCACGATCAGCACGGCCGCCGCCGCGACGGACGACAGGAGCTGCACGAAGGGGAAGTAGACGGAGATCAGCCACTGGCCGCGCACCCGCGCCTGCCGGTAGGCGTCGCTGCGCTCGGCGAACCGGCGGGCACCGGCCGCCTCGCGGCCGAACGCCTGCACGATCCGCAGCCCGGCGACGCCTTCCTGGAGATCGGCGTTGACGAGCCCGACGCGCTCGCGGGCGAGCTCGTACGCCTGGACGCTCTTGCGCCGGAAGACGACCGTGCCGATGACGAGCAGGGGCAGGGTCGCGAGGACGACGAGGGACAGCCCGGCGTCGATGACGACGAGGGCGACGAGGATGCCGAAGAAGGTGAGGACGGAGACGGCGGCGGTGATCAGCCCGGTCTGGAGGAAGGACGACAGGGCGTCGACGTCCGTCGTCATCCGGGTCATGATCTTGCCGGTGAGCTCCCGCTCGTAGTAGTCGAGACCGAGCCGCTGGAGCTGCGCGAAGATCTTCACCCGGAGCGCGTAGAGCACCCGCTCGCCCGTCCGTCCCGTCAGCCGCATCTCGGCGATCTGGGCGGCCCACTGGGCGAGGACCACGAGCAGGGCGAGCCCGGAGGCGACCCATACCGCGCCGAGCGCCAGGCGCTGGACGCCCGAGTCGATGCCGTGCCGGATCAGCACGGGCAGCAGCAGGCCGGCGACCGCGTCGATCGTCACCAGCAGCAGGCTCAGGGCCAGGGGCGCCCCGAAGCCGCGCAGGAGCCGGCGCAGGCCGTACTCCTGCTCCGGCTGTGCGGCGCGCTCCTCGTCGATGCCGGGGACGTCGGTGGCCGGGGGCAGCGCGGCCACCTGGGCGAGCAGTTCCGGCGTGGCGGGCATCCCGGCCACGTCACCGGTGTCCGCGGTCTTCTCGCGCACCCACAGCGCGGGGGTGACGCCGTTGACCGTGGTGTGCTTGCGGTGACCGGGCGCGGCCGGGGGCCCGGCGAGGGCTTCGGTGACGGCCGGCCGCTCGGCCAGGCCGGTGGCGGACGCCTCGCCGCCGAAGGAGCCCGCGAGGCCCGCGGGGTCCCTGCGGACGCCCGCCAGTTCCTCGGGGTCGGTCAGCAGGGCGCGGTAGCGCGCGGAGCGGCCCTCCAGCTCCTCGGCCGTGCCGATGTCGACGAGGCGGCCGCCGTCGAGGACGGCGATCCGGTCGGCGAGCGCCAGGGTGGACGCGCGGTGGGCGATGAGCAGCGTCGTGCGGCCCGCCATGACGCCGCGCAGCGCCTCGTGGATCTCGTGTTCGACGCGGGCGTCGACGGCGGAGGTCGCGTCGTCGAGCAGCAGCAGCCGGGGGTCGGTGAGGATGGCGCGGGCGAGGGCGATGCGCTGGCGCTGGCCGCCGGAGAGGGTCAGGCCCTGTTCGCCGACGGCGGTGTCGTAGCCGTCGGGGAGGCGGGAGATGAAGTCGTCTGCCTGGGCGGCGCGGGCCGCGGCCCGGACCTGCTCGTCGGTGGCGTCCGGGTGCCCGTAGGCGATGTTGTCGCGGATGCTGTCGGAGAACAGGAAGCTGTCCTCGGGGACCAGCCCGATGGCGGCGCGCAGCGAGGGCAGCGTCAGGTCGCGCACGTCGTGGCCGCCGACGCGGACCGCGCCGCCGGAGACGTCGTAGAAGCGCGGCAGCAGCAGCGAGACGGTGGACTTGCCGCTGCCGGACGCGCCGACGACGGCGACGGTCTCGCCGGGTTCGACGCGCAGTGAGAAGCCGTCGAGGACGGGCCGCTCGGGGTCGTAGCCGAAGGTCACGCTGTCGAATTCGACGGTGGCGGGCGCGTCCTCGGGCAGGGGGCGGGCGTCGGGGCGCTCGCGGACGACCGGCTCGGTGTCGATGAGTTCGTAGACGCGCTCGACGCCGGCGCGGGCCTGCTGGCCGACGGTGAGCACCATGGTGAGCATCCGGACCGGGCCGACGAGCTGGGCGAGGTAGGTGGAGAAGGCGACGAAGGTGCCGAGGGTGATCTGGCCGCGCGTGGCCATCCAGCCGCCGACCGCGAGCATGGCCACCTGGCCGAGGGAGGGGACGGCCTGGAGGGCGGGGGTGTAGCGGGAGTTGAGGCGCACGGTGCGCAGGCGCCCGGCGAAGAGGCGGCGGCTGACCTCGCGGAGCTTGCCGGCCTCCTGGGCCTCCTGCCCGAAGCCCTTGACGACGCGCACGCCGGTGACGGCGCCGTCCACGACGCCCGCGACGGCGGCGGCCTGTCCCTGGGCGTACCAGGTGGCGGGGAAGAGCTTGGTGCGGCTGCGCAGGGCGAGGAACCACAGGGCGGGGGCCACGGCGAGTGCGATGAGCGTGAGCAGCGGGGAGAGCGCCGCCATGACGACGAGGGAGATGGCGAAGAGGAGGATGTTCCCGATCATCATCGGCAGCATGAACAGCAGGCTCTGGACGAGCTGGAGGTCGGTGGTGCCGCGGCCGACGACCTGGCCGGTGGAGAGTTCGTCCTGCCGCCTGCCGTCCAGGCGGGCGATGGAGGCGAACATCGCGGTCCGCAGGTCGTGCTGCACGTCGAGCGCGAGCCGTCCGCCGTAATACCGGCGGAGGTAGGTCAGGCCGTAGACGACGACCGCGGCACCTATGAGGAGGCCGGCCCAGGGGGCCAGCGGGCGGTCGCCGTCGCCTATGACGTCGTCGATGATCAGCTTGGTGATCAGGGGGACGAGGGCCATGACGGCCATGCCGGCGAGCGAGGACCCGAGGGCGAGCAGCACGGTGCGCCGGTATTGCCAGCAGTGCCGTGCGAGCCGCCTGGCCCATCCTTGGCCGGTTGTGTCCTTCGCCGCCACCGAGACCTCCGTCTGTCCCCACCGTCACCGTGCTAACGGAAGGCCCCAACGCTCTGGGCTGCGATTTTCATCCCATCGCAACAAAGTAGGGGCGCGCGGCGGAGGCAGTACAGGGCGTGCGGACCGCGGCCTGCCCGGGGGGTCAGGGGGCGCGCCACGCTGCGCGGTGGTGCGCCGAGCGCCCTGCGGGCGCGTCCTCAGGCGGCAAAAAGCCGGACGCGCCGTGGGCGGTACCGCTCGCCGCCGCAGGCGGCAAGGACGGCCCTCCGGTCACCCCCTAGGACTGGCGCGGCAAGCGCACGGTCAGGGAGTAGAGGCGAGTGATCTGCTTGGGGTTCTGGTTGTCGTCGCTCACCAGCAGAACGCGCAGGCGGCCCGCGGCGTCGCGGCCGGTGACGGCGAGGCCCTCGATGTTGTCCAGGAGGGGGTTGGGCTGCGGCTGCCGGGCGGTCGCGCCGAGGGACGGGCAGGCGCCGATGTCGGCGAGCAGCGTCTTGCGGACGGGCCGGACACCGGGGCCGCCGGGCAGCGCCGGGGTGGCGCTCACGTCGCTCGCGCCGCGGGGGTCGGCGAGGTAGAGGCGCACGGTGTTGCCCACACCGGCCGTGAAGCCGCGTTCGAGGACCAGGAGGCGGCCGTCGCCGGTGGCGGTGGTCTCGGCGACGCCCAGGCCCTTGTCGGCCGGGTAGGCGTACTGGCGGGCCGGGCGGAATTCCCCGGCGCCGCGGCGCTCCCAGGTCTGGAAGCGGACGAGGGGGCGGCCGTCGGCGGCCGGCCCGTCGCCGGTGAGCGGGCCCTCCATGGAGGCGATCAGGGTGCGGCCGCCGGGCTGGAGCGTCAGGCCCTCGAAGGTGTCGTTGGGCGCGGCCCGCCCGGCCGGGGCGACCCGCAGGGCGTCCGGCACGGGAATGCTGCCCAGGAGCTTGCCGGCGCGGTCGTAGCGGCGGACGGACGGCTCGGTCTCGGAGGTGACGAGCCGGGTGCCGTCGCGGTCGACGACGAGCCCTTCGGAGTCGAGCGCGGCGCCCTTCTCGTCGGCGAGCTGCACGAGGCCGGCGGGCGTCGCGGCGGGGCCCCGGCGCCCGTGGCGCACGTCGAGGGAGAAGAGCTGGGAGCGGTCGGAGAGGGCGGCGACGGTGCCGTCCCGGTCGACGGCGAGGGCGGAGAGGTTGCCCACGAAGGCGCCCTGGAAGGTCGTCTTGTCAAGGCCGTCGCCGAACCCGGCTATCCGGGTGGACGGGGAGCAGCTCGCGGCGCTTCCGTGCGCCCGGGCGGTGGCGGTGCCGGCGGCGGTCAGGCAGGTGGCGAGCGCCAGGGCGGCGGTCGTGGCGGCGAGCACGGGTCTGATGCGCATGGAGGGCCCTCCTCGGATCGAGCGGGATCGAGCGGGATCAAGCAGGATCGGCTTCGATCGACAGTAGAGCCCGTTGTGACAAGGAGAGTTGAGTTCCGGGGAATTCGGGCGGTCGGTCCGGGGCCGGTCGGGAGGACGCGCGGTCACACCCCGTCAGATGCCCGGGACGAACTGGATCAGCAGGTCGATGAGCTTGATGCCGAGGAACGGCGCGACGAGGCCGCCCAGCCCGTACACCCGCAGGTTGCGGCGCAGCAGCGCGTGGGCGGAGGAGGGCGCGTAGCGCACGCCGCGCAGGGCGAGCGGGATCAGGGCGACGATCACCAGAGCGTTGAAGACGATCGCCGAGGCGATGGCGGACGTCGAGCTGTGCAGGCCCATGATGTTGAGCTTCTCCAGGCCCTCGTAGCCGGCCACGCCGCTGAACATCGCGGGGACGATCGCGAAGTACTTGGCGACGTCGTTGCAGATGGAGAAGGTGGTGAGGGCGCCGCGGGTGATGAGGAGCTGCTTGCCGACCTCGACGATCTCGATGAGTTTGGTGGGGTTGGAGTCCAGGTCCACCATGTTCCCGGCCTCCTTGGCGGCCGAGGTGCCGGTGTTCATCGCGACGCCGACGTCGGCCTGGGCCAGCGCGGGCGCGTCGTTGGTGCCGTCGCCGGTCATCGCGACGAGGTTGCCGCCCGCCTGCTCCTGCCGGATCCGGGCGAGCTTGTCCTCGGGGGTGGCCTCGGCCAGGAAGTCGTCGACACCCGCCTCCTCGGCGATGGCCCTGGCCGTCAGCGGGTTGTCTCCGGTGATCATCACGGTCTTGATGCCCATGGCGCGCAGGTCGGCGAAGCGCTCGGCGATGCCGGGTTTGACGACGTCCTTGAGGTGGACGGCGCCCAGCACCCGGGCGCCCCCGCGGTCCTCGACGGCGACGAGCAGCGGGGTTCCGCCCCCGGCCGCGATGGAGTCGGTGATCCACCCGGCCTCGGCGGGCACCCGGCCGCCGCGCCGGAGGACCCAGTCGGTGACGGCGGCGCCCGCGCCCTTGCGGATGCGGCAGAAGTCGTCCCGGAAGGCGAAGTCGGCCCCGCTCATCCTCGTCTGCGCCGAGAAGGGCACGAACCGGCCGTGGGTGAAGTCGGCGTCGGTGTGCTGGATCCCGTACCGCTGGGAGAGGGCGACGACCGAACGGCCTTCGGGGGTCTCGTCGGCGAGCGAGGCGAGCTGGGCGGCGTCGGCCAGGAGCTCCTGGGTGACGCCCTGGACGGGGACGAAGGAGGCGGCCTGCCGGTCGCCGAGGGTGATGGTGCCGGTCTTGTCCAGGAGCAGGGTGTTGACGTCGCCCGCGGCCTCGACGGCGCGGCCCGACAGGGCCAGGACGTTGCGCTGGACGAGCCGGTCCATGCCGGCGATGCCGATCGCGGACAGCAGCGCCCCGATGGTCGTCGGGATGAGGGTCACCAGCAGGGCGACGAGCACGGTGATCGTCTGCGAGGCGCCCGCCCAGGCGGCCATGGGCTGGAGCGAGACCACGGCCAGGATGAAGATCACGGTGAGGCAGGCGAGCAGGATGTTCAGGGCCAGCTCGTTGGGGGTCTTCTGCCGGGTGGTGCCCTCGACCAGCGCGATCATGCGGTCCAGGAAGGTGTGGCCGGGCCGGGAGGTGATCCGCACGACGATCCGGTCCGAGAGCACCGTGGTGCCGCCGGTGACGCCGGAACGGTCGCCGCCGGCCTCGCGGATCACCGGCGCGGACTCGCCGGTGACGGCCGACTCGTCGACCGCGGCGACCCCCTCGACGACCTCGCCGTCGCCGGGGACGACGCCGCCCGCCTCGACCACGACGAAGTCCTGCGGCCGCAGGTCGGCGGCGGGGACGCGCTGCTCGTCCCAGTCGCGCCGGTCGATGCCGACGCGCCAGGTCCGCAGGCGCCGGGCGACGAGGGCGCCGCGGGTGCGCCGCAGGCTCTCCGCCTGGGCCTTGCCCCGGCCCTCGGCGACGGCCTCGGCGAGATTGGCGAAGACGACGGTGAGCCAGAGCCAGCCGCTGATCAGCCAGGCGAAGACGGACGGGGCCAGCACCGCGGAGAGCGTGGTGAGGACGGCGCCGACCTCGACGACGAACATCACCGGGTTGCGGACCATCACCCGGGGGTGCAGCTTGCGGACGGCGTCCGGGAGGGACGTGATCAGCTGCTTGGGGTCGATCGCGCCGCCGGCCACCTGCCGGCGGCGGCGTCGCGCGGCCCGGGCCGGTGCCGGGCCCTGCGGGGCGGTGTCCTGTTCGGGGACCAGGTGCAGCATCAGCGGGACGGCCTTCGACGGAGAGGTGGAACGATCACCTCAGCCAACCGTCTCCGGCCCGCCCCGCGGGCGCTTCCTTACGGGGCCTTGTCGCCCGGCGGCCCCGGCCTGACGCGGCCTTGACGGGCGGGACGGGCCGGGGGCCGCGCCCCGGAGGAGCGCGGGGAACCGCGGGACAAGGTCCCCCACACCCGCGGGTGTGGTGGGCCGCAAAAGGGGCCTGCGGCCCCCTCGGCGTCAGCCGCGCGCGGCCGCGATCTGCCGGGACATGATCGTGGTGAGCTCGTACGCCGTGTGGGACGCCGCCACCGAGGTGAGCTCGGCGTGGTCGTAGGCCGGGGCCACCTCGACCACGTCCGCCGAGACCAGGTTGCAGTCCGACAGCCCGCGGATGATCTCCAGCAGCTCGCGGGAGGTCAGGCCGCCGGCCTCGGGGGTGCCGGTGCCGGGGGCGTGGGCGGGGTCCAGGACGTCGATGTCGATGGAGATGTACAGCGGGCGGTTCCCGATGCGCTGGCGGAGCTGGTCGGCCACCTCGTCGACGCCGCGGCGCATGACGTCCGCCGAGGTGACGATGCCGAAGCCCATCTTCGCGTCGTCGTCCAGGTCCTTCTTGCCGTAGAGCGGACCGCGGGTGCCGACGTGGGAGAGCGCCTCGGTGTCGAGGATGCCCTCCTCCACGGCCCGGCGGAACGGCGTGCCGTGGGTGTACTCGGCACCGAAGTAGGTGTCCCAGGTGTCCAGGTGCGCGTCGAAGTGCAGCAGGGCGACCGGGCCGTGCTTCTTGGCGACGGAGCGCAGCAGGGGCAGCGCGATGGTGTGGTCGCCGCCCAGGGTCATCAGGCGGGCGCCGGTGCCCAGCAGGTCGTCGGCCGCGGCCTCGATGGTGTCGACGGCCTCGTTGATGTTGAACGGGTTCGCCGCGATGTCCCCGGCGTCCGCGACCTGCGCCAGCGCGAAGGGGGAGGCGTCCTGCGCCGGGTTGTACGGGCGCAGCAGCCGGGACGCCTCGCGGATGGCGTTGCCGCCGAAGCGGGCGCCGGGCCGGTAGGAGACGCCGCTGTCGAAGGGGACGCCGACGACGGCGACGTCGGCGGCGCCGACCTCGTCCAGGCGCGGCAGGCGGGCGAAGGTCGCCGGGCCGGCGTAGCGCGGGATGCGGGAGGAGTCGACGGGTCCGCGCGGGTCACGGGGGGCGGGGGTGTTCATGCGAGGGCCTCTCGAAATCACGGACGCGTTACGGTCGGAACAACGCCGGGGCGGCGGCGACGGACGTACCCGAGGGTAGGCAGGGCGACGGATTCCGCACATGTACGTAATTGAGGAACCGGCTCCGCCATATGGACACCACGTCCAGCGCGCGCCACTCGGGGGAGAGAATGAGCCGTATGCCGATACCCACCCGCGCAGAACTGATCGACCACCTCGTCCGCACCCGGATCGCCGGGGCCGTGGCGACCCCGCGCGAGAACAACCTCGACCACTACCGCAAGCTCGCGGCCGGTGACCGCCACTACTGGCTGGGGCTGGAGCTCGGCGACCGCTGGACCGACGAGCAGGACGTCCTGGCCGTCATGGCCGAGCGCTGCGGCGTCAGCGACGACCTGGCCCACCGGTCCGGCCAGGACACCATCGACCCGGAGCTGACGGTCGACGCCCTGGAGCGCATGGCCACGGTGCTGCGCAAGGCCGCGGAGAGCCGCAAGCGGGTGCTGTTCGCGACCGGCCACCCGGGCGGGCTGCTGGACGTGCACCGGGCGACGGCCGCGGCACTGCGGATGACGGGCTGCGAGATCATGGTCATCCCGGGCGGGCTGACGGCCGACGAGGGCTACGTCTTCCAGTTCGCCGACGTGGCCGTCTTCGAGCGCGGCGCGACGCTCTGGCACACCCACTCCCCCGCCCCGATGGCCGCGATCCTCGACGGTCTCGCGCGCGAGGGGCGGCAGCTGCCCGAGCTGGTCGTGGCCGACCACGGCTGGGCGGGCTGCGCGGCACAGCGCGGCATCGACGCGGTCGGGTACGCGGACTCCAACGACCCGGCCCTCTTCCTCGCCGAATCCGAGGGCACGCTGCAGGTGGCGGTGCCCATCGACGACCACGTCACCGACCCGCGGTTCTACGACCCGATGACGGCGTACCTGCTGGGCGCGGCCGGCCTGCCGACGGGCTAGCGCCCTGGCTTGCGGGTTTCGGCTGCGGGTCTGTCGTTGCCGCGTTGCCGGACGCGGCGCGTCTGTCGGAGCCGCCTGCGGCGGCGAACGCCCTGCGGGCGCGTCCTCAAAGGCGCCGCCGGGGGGTATGGCCCCGCCCCCCGGGCGGTCCACGGCCACGAGCCCCCCCCCCCGCGGGGGGCCGCCCACAACCACCC